>NZ_JNNN01000032.1:0-122042 GCF_000735635.1 Massilia sp. LC238
TCGTGAGCTTGTGGGTGAAATCCTGGCGCACCCGCGCGATACGGGCGTGCAGGCGCGCCAGCGCCTTCGCTCCCTTGGTGCGGTTCTTCGACACGGGCAGTCGCATGCCTTTCGGGATCCGGCCCGCCATACCAGCCAAGGCCTTCGCGGCCTCCAGCTTGCGCGACAGGCGCCGCCCCCGGATGCGCAGGCGCCGCAGCGCACCAGTCAAGGGATGCGGCGCCGCGATCTTCTCGCCGCTGGCGAGCGTGGCGGCCGCGCTCACGCCGAGGTCGACGCCGGTGACACCGTGGCCGCTGCGCGGCAGGCGCGCTGTCGCATCGGGTACCTCGACCTGGACGCACAGGAACCAGTGATCCGCTTCGCGCGAGACGCTCTCGCGCCCAGGATGCGTCCAGGCCAGCGCAGCGCTTCGCACAGCGCCACCCGGCCGACCCTGGGCAGCACAGCGGTGCTTCCCTCGATCCTGAACTTGTCGTTCGCCAGGTAAAACACATCGCGGCAGCGCCCCTTTTTCTTGATTACCGGAGGGTATGCCGGCCTTCCTGCACGGCGCTGCTCGAAGTAGCGGCTCCAGGCCCTGGCGAGGTTGGTGAAGGGCTGCGCATGGGCGTCGCGGTGGACGGTGCGCAGCCAGGGCTGGCCGTTCTCGTCAAGCCAGGCCGGGTCCGCGTACTTGATCCGGTTGAACTGCTTTTTGAGCGCCATCGCATTCGGCTTGCAGCCTGCGGCGGCCTGGCGCTGCCATTCGGCGAGCGCCCAGTTCCAGACCCGGCGCGCAGTCCCGGCCGCGCGCGCGAAATAGCCGCGTTGTTCAAGCGTGGGGTCAATCCTGATCCGGTGCGCCAGCAGCATCGTGACTCTCCAGCGCCGCGCGCAGCTGGCTCTCGGTATAGCGCCGGCGGTTGCTGGCGGGGCGCGCCGCCGGGACCAGTCGTCCCTCACGCTCCCAGCGCTGCAGCGTCTTGACCGTGATTCCCAGCCGCTTCGCTGCGTGTCCAATCGCTAAAGTGCTTTCCATGATCATTATTCGACACGTGGGTGCACATTAAGTTCGACTAGGGTCTAGCTCCGCATGCGGAACCGGCGTGGCTTCGTCACGTCCATCCACAGGCGGTTCCGTAGTACTGACAACAGAACGGAGACTTTCAATGGCATTCCTCTTCAATCGGGCCGCACTTGCCGCCGCCTGCATGGCGCTGGCCGCACCGAGCTTCGCCCAACTCCAGGCCGGACCCGGCACCTGGAGCGCGAACCAGACCTGGGCCACCGACACGGTCAACGGCGGCGCCCTCACCGGCTACTACTACTGGCCCGCGACCGCGCCGCAACTCGACAACAAGCGCGCACTGGTGCTGGTGCTGCACGGCTGCGCCCAGACCGCGGCCAACGACGTCATCGCCGGCAGCAGCGACGCCGGCTACAACTGGAAGGCGGCGGCCGACCAGTACGGCGCCGTGATCCTCGCGCCCAATGCCACCGGCAACCTGTACGGCGCCCACTGCTGGGACTGGGCCGCCACCAACCGCAGCCGCAGCTATGGCCACAACGCGGTGCTGCTCGACCTGATCAACCGCTTCGTGAGCAACCCGCAGTATGCGATCGACCCGAAGCAGATCTACGTCACCGGCCTGTCCTCGGGCGGCGCCAAGACCATGGTGATGGGCTGCGTGGCGCCCGACATCTTCGCCGGCATCGGCATCAATGCCGGACCGGCGCCGACGGTGTCGACCTCGCAGATCTCCATGGTCCCTTCCGGCACCACTTCGAGCAGCGTGGCCAGCAGCTGCAGCTCATGGGCCGGCAGCAACGCCAGCCATTTTGCGACCCAGGTCGCGGGCGTGGTCTGGGGCACCAACGACTACACCGTGGCCCAGGCCTACGGGCCGCTCAACGCGGCGGCCATGCGCCAGGTCTACGGCGGCAGCTACACGAAAGGGGCGGCAGTCACGGTGCCGACGGGCGGCAGCAACGTGCCCTACACGGACAGCAACGGCAAGCTGCGCACGTCGGAGATCGTGGTCACCGGCATGGGCCATGCCTGGCCGGCCGGTACTGGTGGGCAGAACAGCAACTACGTCGATGCGACCAAGGTCAACTACCCGGCCTTCGTGATGGATTTCTGGTTCAGGAACAACCTGCGGGTCGCACGCGCGGCAGCGCCCAGCATGACCTCATGCAGCGCCAGCGTGTCGGGTTCGACTGTCACCGTGAACGGCGCCGCCACCGATCCGGCGGGCAGCATCGGCAGCTACCGCGTGGTGCTGAACGGCCCGACCCCGGTCGACGACAGCGCGGCGGGCAGCGGCGCCGGCTTCAGCAAGGCCTATGGGTCGCGCGCCGACGGCTATTATTCGGGCACGGTCACCGCCACCAACAACACGACCGGGCTGACTTCCAGCGCCTGCAGCATCCCGCAATTCCTGGTCGGCGCGGCGCCGGCCCTGCTGCCGCCCGCCGGCCTGGCGCTTGGCGCCCGCACGGCGAACAGCATCGCGCTCAGCTGGAATGCCGCGAACGGCGCCACCGGCTACAACCTCTATCGCAACGGCGCCAAGGTGAACGGCACGCCGCTCACCGGCACCGGCTACCTCGACGCCGGCCTGGCCGCGGCCACCAGCTACACCTACCAGGTATCCAGCACCGCCAATGGCGGCGTCGAGAGTGCGAAGTCGGCCAGCCTGACGGCCTCGACCACCTCGGGCTTCGTGTGCAGCACGACGACGGCCAGCAATTATGCGCACGTGACGGCGGGACGGGCCCATGCGAGCGGCGGCTACGCGCTGGCCAATGGGTCGAACCAGAACATGGGCTTGAACAATACCTTCTACACGACGACGCTGGCGCAGACCGCGGCAGGGTATTACGTCATCGGCAACTGTCCGTAAAGCCTGGGCAAGGCCGGGTACTACCCCGGCCTTGTTCGTTCTTACTCAACAGCCCGCTTGATGGGGGATAAGCCAGGCCGGGCGGCGCTTCGTAGCATTGGGTGTCTCCATTTTCACAATAAGGATGCCTGAATGAAATCAACCCTGCCCCTGCTGGTCCTCGCTTCCCTGTCCCTCGCCGGCTGCGCCACCTCGCCCAGCATCGGCGCATCCGGCGCCAAGACGGTGGCTACCGGCGCGGCCGGCGGCAGCAACGCGGTCGGCGCCAACGACAAGCTCGAGCGCTGCGACAAGAGCCTCGGCACGCTGGCCATCGTCGAGGAGGCGAACCAGCCCTGGCTGAACCAGTTCACCACCGAGTACCGCATGCAGAGCACGGTACCGCTGCTGCGCATGATCATCCAGCAGTCGAACTGCTTCGTCATCGTCGAGCGCGGTCAGGCCTTGCGCAGCATGCAGGGCGAGCGCGCCCTGATGGAATCCGGCGAACTGCGCAGGACCAGCAACTTCGGCAAGGGCATGATGGCCGCCGCCGACTACACCATGACGCCCTCGATCACCTTCAGCCAGAAGGGTACCGGCGGCCTGGGTGGCCTGGTGGGCGGCAGGATCGGCGTCGTGGCCTCGCTGGTCGGCGGCTCGATGAAGTCGAACGAGGCCTCGACCATGCTGCTGCTGACCGATAACCGCTCCGGCGTGCAGCTGGCCGCGGCCGAGGGCAGCGCGCAGAACTGGGACTTCGGCATGCTGGCCGGCTTCTTCAAGGGTGGATTGGCGGGCGCGCACGGCTTCAGCAACTCGCCGCAAGGCAAGGTGCTGGCGGCGTCCTTCATGGATTCGTACAACCAGATGGTGAAGGCGGTGCGCAGCTACAAGGCCCCGTCGGTGGAGGGTGGACTGGGCAATGGCGGGGTGCTGCGGTCGAACTAGGCGGCCGCCAGTGGCGATCCCTTACGCGTGCTCTTCGGGAGCACGCGTCATGCGCGAGAACATCGGCGCCACGATCAGGCCCAGCTCATAGAGCAGGCACATCGGGATAGCCAGCGCCAGCTGGCTGACCACGTCCGGCGGCGTGACGATGGCGGCGATGACGAAGGCGCCGACGATCACGTAGGAACGGATCTCGCGCAGCTTCTCGATGCTGACGATCCCCATGCGCACCAGGATGATGACGACCACCGGCACCTCGAAGGTGGCGCCGAAGGCCAGGCACATCGACATGACGAAGTCGAGATAGTTCTCGATGTCGGGCGTCACCGCGATGGACGTCGGCGCGAACTCGCCGATGAAGTGGAACACGCGCCCGAACACGAAGAAGTAGCAGAAGGCCACGCCGCCGATGAACAGCAGCGAAGACGAGATCACCAGCGGCAGCACCAGGCGTTTCTCGTGCGCGTACAGGCCGGGGGCGACGAAGGCCCACAGCTGGTAGAACACCCAGGGCAACGACAGGATGAAGGCCAGCAGCAGCGTAACCTTCATCGGCACCAGGAAGGGCGAAACGACGCCGGTTGCGATCATCTTGGCCCCGGGCGGCAGCGACGCGATCATGGGCGCGGCCAGCAGGTCGTAGACCTGCGAGGGTCCCGGCCAGATGAACAGGGCCGCGCAGGCGATGGCGATCCCGATCGACGCCTTGACCAGGCGGTCACGCAGTTCGACGAGGTGGGAAATGAAGGTTTCGCCTGCGGCTTCTTCGGTCATCTAGAAAAAGGAAGTCTTGGATTTGCTTGAACCCGGCCGGAACTTGCGCACGCGCGCGGCGCCGGAGAGCACATGGGTCTTGCCGCCGTTGCGGTGCTTGTACCAGGCCGGCACGGCCGAGGTGCGCACCAGCTTCTTGCGCCGGAAGTCGCGCGCCTTGCGCTCGATGTCGCCGGTGCTGACGAAGGGATACGTGCCGGACGAGGAGGTGCTGGAGGTGGAGGAGGAAACATGCTCCCTGCCGTCCCACAGCGCCTCGACCTCGTCGACGTGGCTGGACATGGACTGCTCGACCTCGTCCTTGAACGAAGCCGCGCTCTCGTGCACTTCCTTGTGCAGGTTACGCAGCTCGTCGAGCTCGATCTCGCGGCTGACCTCGGACTTGACGTCGTGCAGGTAGCGCTGGGCGCGCCCGTACAGGGTGCCCGCCATGCGCGCCACCTTCGGCAGCTTTTCAGGGCCGATCACGATCAGCGCGACAACGCCGATGATCGCCAGCTTCGACAGTCCGAGATCGATCATGCCCGTGGATCAGTGACGGGTCTTGTCGCGGGCTTCCACGTCGATGGTGGACTTGTCGGCCACCTGCTGCGGCGGCTGGGTGCTGGTCGAAGCAGCGTTCGGATTGGCCTTGTCTTCCTCGCCCTTCACGCCGTCCTTGAAGCCTTTCACGGCCTTGCCGAGGTCGCCACCGATGTTGCTGATTTTCTTGGTGCCGAAAATCAGCATCACGACCACCAGGACGATCACCCAGTGCCAAATACTCATCGAACCCATGTTTATCTCCTAGCAAGGCGCATCGCGCCTGTAATTCGGGAAAGCGTACGTTTCAGTATACGCCATACGGGGCGTCTTGCCCCCACTAAAATCTTAGTTCAGGCTTACGTCCCCAGGCCGCGCCATGGGCGCTTGCCGCCGTACACGTGCAGGTGCAGGTGGTAGACCTCCTGCCCGCCGTCCGGTCCGCTGTTGATCAGGGTCTTGTAGCCGCCGCTGCGTCCGCCGTTGCCGTCGGATTTGACGGCAATACCATGCTCTTCTGCAAGCTTCGGCGCCAGCGCCAGCATCTTGCCCAGCACGGCCGCGTGATCCATGCCGCAGTCGGACAGGCTATCCACGTGCTGCTTCGGGATCACCAGCAGGTGTACCGGGGCAGCCGGGTTGATGTCCTTGAAGGCCAGCACGTCGTCGTCTTCATAGACGACGCTGGCCGGAATCTGCTTGGCGACGATCTTGCAAAAAATGCAGTTATCCATCTTGTCTCCGATCTTGTTACAGCGTCCCCTGTCAGGAACCCGTGCATCCTACCGGCATCGCATGACATCGATGTGACGGCGGAGGCCTGATTATGACATCGCTTGCAGGCATGGCAAGCGTAAGTAGGTACTTACTGTTTGGCTATTGTCTGTTTATTCTTTGCGCGCGGCTTTTTCTTCGATTCCCGACACGCCTTCGCGGCGCGCCAGTTCGTCGATCACCTGCTGCGGGCTCAGGCCGAATTGCGCCAGCAGGACCATCGAGTGGAACCACAGGTCGGCGGTCTCGTAGAGTACCTTGGAGGCGTCGCCCGAGACGCGTGCGTCCTTGGCGGCCATCACGGTTTCGGTCGCTTCTTCGCCGATCTTCTTCAGGATGGCGTCGTCACCCTTGCTGAACAGCTTGGCAACGTAGGAAGTCGCAGGGTCGCCGCCGGCTGCCGGCTTGCGCGACTCGATGGTGGCCGCGACGCGGGCCAGGATCTCACTCATGGGATTTCTTGCTCTGGGAATAGATGGTGTCGGGGTCCTGCAGCACGGGGTCGACCGCCTGCCAGTCCTCGCCGTCGAAGCGCTGGAAGAAGCAGGAGTGGCGCCCGGTGTGGCAGGCAATGCCGCCCTTCTGCTCGATCTTGAGCAGCACGACGTCTTCGTCGCAGTCGAGGCGCATTTCCAGCACTTTCTGGGTGTGGCCGGACTCTTCGCCCTTGTGCCACAGTTTCTTGCGCGAGCGGCTCCAGTAGACGGCTTCGCCCAGCTCCGCCGTCTTCGCGAGCGCGTCGCGGTTCATCCAGGCGAACATCAGGATGTCGCCGGTGGCGGCTTCCTGGGCGATCACCGGCACCAGCCCGTTCTCGTCCCAGCGGATTTTATTCAGCCACTTGTTCGGCATGTTCACTCCAGGCGCATCGGGATGCCGCGCTCGTGCATGAAGCGCTTGGCTTCGCCGACCGTGTGCTGCCCGTAGTGGAAGATGCTGGCGGCCAGCACGGCGTCGGCATGGCCTTCGAGGATGCCGTCGGCCAGGTCCTCCAGGGAACCTACGCCGCCCGAGGCAATCACGGAAATGCCGACCGCGTCGGACACGGCGCGGGTCAGGCCCAGGTCGAAGCCGGACTTGGTGCCGTCGCGGTCCATCGAAGTGAGCAGCAGTTCGCCGGCGCCGAGCGATTCCATCTTGCGCGCCCACTCGACGGCGTCCAGGCCGGTCGCGTTGCGCCCGCCATGGGTGAAGACTTCCCACTTGCCGGGCGCGACCTGCTTGGCGTCGATCGCCACCACGATGCACTGCGAACCGTGCTTCTGCGAGGCGTCGAATACCAGCTGCGGGTTGGTGACGGCCGAGGTGTTCATCGACACCTTGTCGGCGCCGGCATTGAGCAGGCGCCGCACGTCCTCGACCTTGCGCACGCCGCCACCGACGGTGAGCGGGATGAACACGGTCGAAGCCACGGCTTCGATGATCGGCAGGATCAGGTCGCGGCCGTCGCTCGAGGCGGTGATGTCGAGGAAGGTGATTTCGTCTGCGCCCTGTCCGTCATAGCGGCGTGCGATCTCGACCGGGTCGCCGGCGTCGCGCAGCTCGGTGAAGTTGACGCCCTTGACCACACGGCCGCCGGTGACGTCGAGGCAGGGGATGATGCGTTTTGCGAGCATGGAGCTTAAGCCTGGGCGCCCTCGGTCAGTTCATCGGCCCGTTCCTGCGCCGACGTCAGGTCCAGCGTGCCTTCGTAGATCGAACGGCCGCAGATCACGCCCTCGATGCCTTCGTCCTGCACCGCGCACAGCGCTTCGACGTCGGCCAGGTTGTGCACGCCGCCCGAGGCGATGATCGGGATCTTGACGGCCTGGGCCAGCTTGACGGTCGCTTCGATGTTCACGCCGCCCATCATGCCGTCGCGGCCGATGTCGGTGTAGACGATCGACTCGACGCCGTAGCCTTCGAACTTCTTGGCCAGGTCGATGACTTCGTGGCCCGACATCTTGCTCCAGCCGTCGGTGGCGACCTTGCCGTCCTTGGCGTCCAGGCCGACAATGATCGAGCCCGGGAAGGCGCCGCAGGCGTCGTGCAGGAAGCCCGGGTTCTTCACCGCGGCGGTGCCGACGATGATGTAGGTGATGCCGTCGTCCAGGTAGCGCTCGATGGTGTCGAGGTCGCGGATGCCGCCGCCCAGCTGGACCGGGATCTCCTCGATGCCCATCTCTTCGGCGTAGTCCTGCACGGTTTTCAGGATCGACTTGATCGCTTCCTCGTTCTTCGGCTTGCCCGCGAACGCGCCGTTCAGGTCGACCAGGTGCAGCCGGCGTGCGCCCTTCTTCAGCCAGTGCAGCGCCATTTCGGCGGGGTCTTCGGAAAACACGGTGGCGAGGTCCATGTCGCCCTGTTTCAGGCGAACGCAGTGACCGTCTTTCAGGTCGATGGCAGGGATCAGCAGCATGGTCGTTGTCGGTTGGTTGGCAGCGGATTAAGGTTGAAACTCACGGTTTCCAATGGATGAAATTGCGGTACAGGCGCAAGCCGGCGGCTGCGCTCTTTTCGGGGTGGAACTGGGTGGCGACCAGGTTGTCGCGCGCGACGGCACAGGTGTACATGCCGCCATAGTCCGCCTCGCCGATCGTGTCGGCAGGCTCGTCGGGCGCAGCATAATAGCTGTGCACGAAATAGAAATAACTGCCGTCCTCCACGCCTTCCCACAGCGGGTGGGCGCGGGTCTGGCGCACGCGGTTCCAGCCCATCTGCGGCACCTTGAAGCGCGAGCCGTCGGCCTGCAGTTTGCCATCCAGCTGGAAGCGCACGACCCGGCCCGGCAACAGGCCCAGGCCCGGCGTGCCTTCGTTTTCTTCGCTCTCGTCGAACAGCATCTGCTCGCCAACGCACACGCCCATCACCGGGCGCGTCTTCACGGCGCGCAGCAGGGCTTCCTCGGCGCCGGATTCGCGCAGGCTGCGCATGCAGTCGCGCATCGCGCCCTGGCCCGGCAGCACGATGCGGTCGGCAGCATCGATGTCGGCCGCGTTGTTGGACACCAGGATGTCGGCCTCGGGCGCCGCGGCGCGCAGCGCCTGCGCCACCGAGCGCAGGTTACCCAGGCCGTCGACCACCACAATCTTGTTCGTCATGATGGTTTTACAGAGTGCCTTTGGTCGAAGGGATGATGCCGGCGGCGCGTTCGTCCAGCGCGGTGGCCATGCGCAGCGCGCGGCCGAAGGCCTTGAACACGGTCTCGCACTGGTGGTGCGCGTTCACGCCGCGCAGGTTGTCGATGTGCAGGGTCACGCCGGCGTGGTTCACGAAACCGCGGAAGAATTCGCCGGTCAGGTCGACGTCATAGGTGCCGATCATGGCGCGCGTCCAGGGGATGTGCATTTCCAGGCCCGGACGGCCGGAAAAATCGATCACCACGCGCGACAGCGCTTCGTCCAGCGGCACGTAGGAGTGGCCATAGCGCACCATGCCCTTCTTGTCGCCCACGGCCTTGGCCACCGCCATGCCCAGCGTGATGCCGGTGTCCTCGACGGTATGGTGCGCGTCGATGTGCAGGTCGCCGACGGCTTCGACTTCGAGGTCGATCATGCCGTGGCGCGCGATCTGGTCGAGCATGTGGTCGAGGAAGGGGACGCCGGTATTGAGATTCTGGCGGCCGGTGCCGTCGAGGTTGATCGCGACGCGGATCTGCGTCTCGTTGGTGTTGCGCGTGATGTCGGCGGTGCGGTTCATTGCTGGGGGCTCGTCAGTGCGGCCTGCCCGGAAGGGGCTGCCGCGGGTAGCACTTTATAGGGACGCTTTCAGGGCATTCAGGAATGCGGTGTTTTCTTCGGGGGTACTGACCGTGACGCGAATGCAATTGGCCAATACCTTGTCCATTTTACTCAAATTTTTAATCAGCACCTTTTCGTCGCGCAGTTTTGAACAGGCACGGTCCGCGTCCGGCACCCGCATCGAGATGAAATTCGCCGCCGATGGAAACACTTCGACTCCCGGCAGGGCCGCCAGTTCGGCGGCCAGGCGCGTGCGCTCGGCGTTCAGCATCTCGGCCTGCTGGTCGAGCACGTCGAGGTGGTCGAGCGCGAACTCGGCCGCGACCTGGGTCAGCACGTTGACGTTGTAGGGCGGACGCACCTTCTCGAACTGCTCCAGCAGTTTCGGATCGCCCGACAGGTAGCCGAGGCGGATGCCGGCCAGGCCCAGCTTGGACAGGGTGCGCATCACGACCAGGTTCGGGAACTCCGGCAGGCGGCCCATGAAGCTCTTCTTGGCGAAGGGCTGGTAGGCCTCGTCCACCACCGCGATGCCGGTCTCGCCCAGCGCGCGGATGATGGCTTCCATGTCTGCGGCATCGAACAGGTTGCCGGTCGGGTTGTTCGGGTAAGCCAGGAAGACCAGCGACGGCTTGTGCTGCGCGATGGCGGCCAGCATGGCCGGCAGGTCGAGGGAGAAGTCGGCTTTCACCGGCACGCCGACGAAGTCGGCGCCCGCGAACCCGGCCGAACGCGCGAACATCACGAAGGCCGGGGTCGGCGCCATGACGACCGCCCGTTTGTCCTGGCGCGCCACGGCGGTGGCCATGATCGAAATGAGCTCGTCCGAGCCGTTGCCGAGCAGGACGTCGTAGCCGCCCGGCACGCCCAGGCCGGCGCAGATCTTCCCCTTGAGCGTGGTGTAGGAAGGCGGTGGATAGCGGTTCAGCGCGGCGTCGGCCAGGCGCTGGCCCAGCTCGGCGCGCAGCGCGTCCGGCAGTTCATAGGGGTTTTCCATCGCGTCGAGCTTGATGTAGCCGCTCGCATCCGGCACGAAGTAAGTGGCGGTGTCGCGGACATCCTGGCGGATGGTGTTTTCGATCAGCTTGTCGATGGCGCTCATGCGGTTTCCTCGTTCAGGGGCGCGCTCTTCGCGGCGGCCTTGCGTTTTTTGCTTACCTTGCCTGCGACCGGCACCTCGGGCGCGGCCAGGCGCGCGCGGATGATGTCGCAGTAGGCGGGGTTCAGTTCGAAGCCGGTGAAATGGCGCCCGGTCTGGCGCGCGGCGATGGCCGTGGTGCCGCTGCCCATGAAGGGGTCGAGCACGATACCGCCCGCCGGGCAGGAGGCTTTCACCATGCGCTCGATGATCTCGAGCGGCTTCTGGGTCGGGTGGTCGGCGCGCTCCGGGTGCTCGCGGTGCAGGCGCGAGACGCTCCACACGTCCTTCGGGTTGTAGCCGACTTCCAGCCACTTGGCGCCGATGAAGATCGAGCGCGAGCGCGCCTTCTTGGTCTCGGCGTCATAGGGGATGCGCACGGCATCCAGGTCGAAGTAATAGTCCTTGCGGTTGACAAAGAAGCCGATGGTATCGTGCACCGAGGAGAAGCTGCGCACGCTGCCGCCCATCGAGGGCACCCGGCGGTCCCAGATGATCTCGTTCATCATCGTCATGCGCTTCTTGAGCATGACGAAGATCTCGGGCGCGAAGCGCCAGGTGAGAAAAATGTACAGGCTGCCGTTGGGCTTGAGCTTGGGCAGCGCGGCGTCGATCCATTGCTCGGTCCAGGCCAGGTAATCCTCGACACTCTGCTGGTCCGAGGCATTGCCGTAGTCCTTGCCGAGATTGTAGGGCGGGTCGGTCAGGATCAGGTCGATGGACGCATCCGGGATGCGCGCCATGCCGGCGAGCGCATCCTCGCAAAAGACCTGGTCGACCCAGGTCCTCATGATTTCAGGCGGAGTTCTGCGCTGCGGGCGTGCGCCTGCAGGCCTTCGCCATAGGCCAGCTCGGCCGCCACCTTGCCCAGCGTCTGGGCGCCCTGCTCGCTCACCTGGATCACGGACGAGCGCTTCTGGAAGTCGTACACGCCCAGTGGCGAGGAGAAGCGCGCGGTGCGCGAGGTCGGCAGCACGTGGTTCGGGCCGCAGCAGTAGTCGCCCAGCGACTCGGACGAGAAGCGGCCGAGGAACATGGCGCCCGCATGGCGGATTTTATCCGCCCACTGCAGCGGCTCCTCTGCGGAAATCTCGAGGTGCTCGGCGGCGATGGCGTTGGCGATCTCGCACGCCTCTTCCATGTCGCGCACCTTGACCAGGGCGCCGCGGTCGCTCAGCGAGGTGGTGATGGTTGCGGCGCGCGGCATGGTGGGCAGCAGCTTGTGGATGCTCGCTTCCACGCGCGCGATGTAGTCCGCGTCCGGGCACAGCAGGATGGCCTGGGCCAGCTCGTCGTGCTCGGCCTGCGAGAACAAGTCCATCGCCACCCAGTCCGGGTCGGTCGTGCCGTCGCACAGCACCAGGATTTCCGACGGGCCGGCGATCATGTCGATGCCCACCACGCCGAACACGCGGCGCTTGGCGGCCGCCACATAGGCGTTGCCCGGGCCGACGATCTTGTCCACCGCGGGAATGGTTTCGGTGCCGTAGGCCAGCGCGCCGACCGCCTGGGCGCCGCCGATGGTGATCACGCGGGTGACGCCGGCGATCGCCGCGGCAGCCAGCACCATCTGGTTCCTCACGCCATCCGGGGTCGGCACCACCATCACGATTTCCTGCACGCCCGCCACCTGGGCCGGGATCGCGTTCATCAGGACCGAAGACGGATAGGCGGCCTTGCCGCCCGGGACGTAGATGCCGACGCGGTCCAGCGGCGTCACGCGCTGGCCCAGCACAGTGCCGTCAGGCTCGGTGAAGGTAAAACCGTTCAGTTCCTGCTTCTGGCGCTCGTGGAACACGCGAATGCGCTGCGCTGCGGTACGCAATGCCGCGCGTTGCGCTTCCGGCAGCGAGGCCAGGGCCGCATCCAGTTCGTCCTGCTTGACGTCGAAGGCGGCCATCGAAGCGGCGCCGCCGTTCGGGATGCGGTCGAACTTGTTGGTGTACTCCAGCACGGCAGCGTCACCGCGATGCTTCACGTCCGCCAGGATCTTCGCGACGCTGGACTCGATGGCGTCGTCGGTTTCGGCCTCGAAGGCCAGCAGGGCGGAAAGCAGCTGCTTGAAGTCGGGGGCGGTGGAGTCGAGCTTGCGGATCTGTACTGCCATGATGCTTTAGCCTTGTGTCTGGGATGCCCGTTGGAAGGCATCGAGGATGGGTTGCAGGCGCTCGCGCTTGAGCTTGAGCGCGGCCTGGTTGACCACCAGGCGCGACGAGATGTCCATGATCTTTTCGACTTCGACCAGGTTGTTGGCGCGCAGGGTGCCGCCGGTGGAGACGACGTCGACGATGGCGTCGGACAGGCCGACCAGCGGCGCCAGTTCCATCGAACCGTACAGCTTGATCAGGTCGACGTGCACGCCCTTGCGGGCGAAGTGCTCGCGCGCGGTGTTGACGAACTTGGTCGCCACGCGCAGGCGCGCGCCCTGGCGCACCGCGCTCTCGTAGTCGAAGCCGGCGTTCACCGCCACCGACATGCGGCAGCTGGCGATGTGCAGGTCGATCGGCTGGTACAGGCCTTCGCCGCCATGCTCGAGCAGCACGTCCTTGCCGGCCACGCCGAAGTCGGCGGCGCCATGCTGGACATAGGTCGGCACGTCGCTGGCGCGCACGATCAGCACGCGCACGCCCGGGTCGTTGGTCGGCAGGATCAGCTTGCGCGAGGATTCCGGATTCTCGAGGACGGTGATGCCGGCGCTTGCCAAGAGCGGCAGGGTGTCCTCGAAAATGCGGCCCTTGGAGAGGGCCAGGATCAGGCCCGGCTCTCCGGTGTTGGTGGTGATAGTCATTCTTTGATGCGGACGATGTCGGCGCCGACGGCCGAGAGCTTGACTTCCATGCGGTCGTAGCCACGGTCGAGGTGGTAGATGCGGTCGACCAGGGTGGTGCCCTGCGCCGCCATGCCGGCGATCACCAGCGAGGCCGAGGCGCGCAGGTCGGTCGCCATCACCGGCGCGCCGACCAGGCGGTCCACACCCTTGATGAAGGCGGTATTGCCCTCGGTGGAGATCTGGGCGCCCAGGCGGTTCATCTCCTGCACGTGCATGAAGCGGTTTTCGAAAATGGTTTCGGTGACGCGGCTCGGGCCGTCGGCCAGGATGTTCACGGCCATGAACTGGGCCTGCATGTCGGTCGGGAAGCCCGGGTATTCGGTGGTGCGGAACGAGACCGGGTGCGGACGCTTGTCCATGCGTGCGCGGATGGTGTCCGTGCCGACGTCGAGCTGCAGGCCGATCTCGCGCAGTTTGTCGAGCGCCACGTCGAAGATGTCGGTGCGGGTGTTGCGCAGCATGATGTCGCCGCCAGTGGCCGCCACCGCGCACAGGAAGGTCGCGGCTTCGATGCGGTCCGAGATCACGGCGTGCTGCGCGCCATGCAGGGCTCCGACGCCCTGGATTACCAGGCGGTCGGTGCCGATGCCCTCGATCTTCGCGCCCATGGCCACCAGGAGGTTGGCCAGGTCCGTCACTTCCGGCTCGCGCGCGGCGTTCTCCAGCACGGTCTCGCCCTCGGCCAGGGTGGCGGCCATCAGGAGGTTCTCGGTGCCGGTCACCGTGATCATGTCGGTGTGGATGCGCGCGCCCTTGAGCTTGCCGTTGGTCCGGGCATGGATGTAGCCGCCTTCGATGGTGATCTCGGCGCCCATCTGGCGCAGCCCCTTGATGTGCTGGTCGACCGGACGCGAACCGATCGCGCAGCCGCCCGGCAGCGAGACCCTGGCTTCGCCGAAGCGCGCCAGCAGGGGCCCCAGCACCAGGATCGAGGCGCGCATGGTCTTCACCAGCTCGTACGGCGCTTCCAGCGACGTGATGTTCGAACCATTCAGGGTGACGCGTTCATCGTCCTGGGTCACCTTCAGGCCGGTCTGGGCGAGCAGCTTGAGGATGGTGCGCACGTCGTGCAGGCGCGGCACGTTCGACAGTTCGAGGTCGCCGCCCGTCAGCAGGCCGGCGCACAGGATGGGCAGCGCCGCGTTCTTGGCGCCCGAAACGGAAATGTCGCCATTCAGGCGCTTGCCGCCAACGATCTGGAGCTTGTCCATGTTTTAGCCTTGGTACTCTTCAGGGGTGAGGGTCTTCATCGACAGCGCGTGGATCTCTTCGCGCATGCGGTCGCCGAGCGCGGCGTACACCAGCTGGTGGCGCTGGATCGGGCGCTTGCCGGCAAAGCTTGGGGACACGATGACCGCCGTGAAATGCTGGCCGTCGCCTTCGACCTGAAGGTGGGTGCATTCGAGGCCGGCGCTGATGTAGCTGTGGATCAGTTCGGGTGTGGTCGCCACGGATAACTCCAAGTGAATTCTTTTAGTGGCGCAGCCTGTAGCCGCGCTTGAGAAGGTTGACCGCAATGGCCGCCAGCACCACGAAGAACACCGACACGATGGCCAGGCTGGTCCAGGGCGAGACGTCGGACTTGCCGAAGAATCCATAGCGGAACCCGTCAATCATATAAAAGAACGGGTTGAAATGCGAGACTGCGAGCCAGAACGGCGGCAGTTTTTGGATGGAATAGAACACCCCGGCCAGGAAGGTGGCCGGCATGATCAGGAAGTTCTGGAAAGCGGCCAGCTGGTCGAACTTTTCGGCCCAGATGCCGGCGATCACGCCCATGGTGCCGAGGATGGCCGCGCCCAGGAAGGCGAACACCAGGATCCACAGCGGCGCCACGAAACTCAGGTGGGCGAACCAGGCGGTGATCACGAACACGCCGAAGCCGACCACGACGCCGCGCAGCACGGCCGCCGCCACATACGCCGACAGGATCTCGGCATGCGACAGCGGCGGCAGCAGGATGAACACCAGGTTGCCGGTGATCTTGGACTGGATCAGGGACGAGGACGAGTTGGCGAAGGCGTTCTGCAGCACGCTCATCATCACCAGGCCCGGGATCAGGAAGGCGGTGTAGCTGACGCCGTCCAGCATCTCGACGCGGCCGTCCAGCACGTGGCCGAAGATCAGCAGGTACAGCATGGCCGTGACGACCGGCGCGGCGATGGTCTGGGTCGCCACTTTCCAGAAGCGCAGCGACTCCTTGTAGAACAGGGTACGGAAACCCACGGAGAACAGGGTCATTGCGGACCTCCCGGCTGTTTGTCGCCGACCACCTGCAGGAAGATGTCTTCCAGGTCGGCCTGCTCGAGCTGCATCTCGTCGATCACGGCGCCGTTCGTGCGCAGGCTGGCCAGGATCGGCTCGACTTCGTTGACGTGGTTGACGCGCAGGGTATAGCGGTTGCCGCTGCCGTTGTTCTGGTCGTGCTCGTCGTGCGAGACCAGGTGGCGCAGGCCATCCGGCAGCGCGCCGCTCTTCAAATGCACCACCAGCTGCGAGCCGGACACGCGGCGCAGCAGCGCCGACATGGTGTCCAGCGCCACCACTTCGCCCAGTTTGAGCATCGCCACGCGCTGGCACATGGCCTGCGCTTCTTCCAGGTAGTGGGTGGTCAGGACCACGGTATGGCCCTCGCGGTTCAGGCGCGAGATGAACTTCCACAAGGTCTGGCGCAGCTCGACGTCGACGCCGGCGGTCGGCTCGTCCAGCACGATCACCGGCGGCTTGTGCACCAGCGCCTGGGCCACCAGCACGCGGCGCTTCATGCCGCCCGACAGGGCGCGCATGTTGACGTCGGCCTTGTTGGTAAGGTCGAGGTTGTGCATCACCTCGTCGATCCAGGCGTCGTTGTTCTTGATGCCGAAATAACCCGACTGCAGGCGCAGCGTCTCGCGCACGGTGAAGAAGGGATCGAACACCAGTTCCTGCGGCACCACGCCGAGGCGCTTGCGCGCTTCGCGGAAGTCGCTCACGACGTCATGGCCATGGATCTTCACGCTGCCCACGTCCGGGCGGATCAGGCCGGCCACGGTGGAGATCAGGGTGGTCTTGCCGGCGCCGTTGGGGCCGAGGAGGCCGAAGAACTCGCCTTCCTCGATGTTCATCGAGACGCCCTTGAGGGCCTTGAAGCCCTTGTAGCTCTTCTCGACGCTGTTAATCTGGATCGCTGTCATTCTTGTTGGGAGGCGGCGCGAGCGCGCCAGGCCGTGCGGGGAAACGACCCATTATAGGGGAAATCGACAATGCAAGAGGCCGATGGGGTAATTCGGCGCGGGAGGGGTTCGCCGGTGAGCGGGCTTGCCGCCCACCGGGGAAATACGCGATTACGACTGCGGGATCAGCTGGTCCACGCCATACAGCGCAGCCAGCTTCTGCACGTTCTGGGGAACGTTGATGAAGGTAAGGCGCTGGCCGGCCTTCTGGGCACGGCGCTGCCAGGCCAGCAGCAGGGCCACGCCGGACGAATCGGCGGCGCCGACGCCGGCCAGGTCGAACACGGTCTCGCCCGCGGCGATCGCCGCGCAGCCCTGCTCCAGGGCGCTTCTGGCGCTCTGGAAGGTCAGGGCATCGAGCGAGAGCATCGGATTGGCTTCGGCCATTACTTCGGCGCCTTCAGCGGCTTGGAGGCCAGCTGCTGGTTACGCTCGGCCAGCTTCTTGATCAGGCCATCGATGCCGCCCTTGTTGATCTCGCTGGCGAAGGTGCTGGTGTAGGTCTGGACCAGCCAGGCGCCCAGCACGTTGATGTCGTAGATCTTCCAGCCCTGCGGACCATTGGCCAGGCGATAGTTCAGGGTGATCGGCTCGCCACGGGCGACCTTCACCTGCGAACGCACTTCCACGTCGTTGGCGCCCGCTTCGGCACGCATCGGCTGGAATTCCACGGTCTCGTTCTTGATCTGCGACAGCGCACCCGAGTAGGTATAGACCAGCAGGTTGGTGAATTCCTTGGTCAGCTGCTGCTGCTGCGCCGGGGTGGCCTGGCGCCAGAAGCGGCCGGCCGCCTGCTGGGTCATTTTCTGGGCGTCGACGTGCGGCAGGATCTTGGAATTGACCAGGTCCATGATCTTGTTGCGGTTGCCGGCCTGGATGTCCTTGTCCGACTTGACGGTCTCGATGACGTCGGCGCTGATGCGCTTCACCAGGGCGTCCGGGGCTTCGGCGGCGATGGCCGAGGTGGCGAAGGCGACGGTGGCGCTTGCTGCTGCGATCAGTTGGATGATGGGCTTCATGTGGTTTCCTTGTCGTTGGGGTACGGCGCCGGCTTCAAGCGGCGCGGCATGCCCCGGTTAACTCTTCTTGCTGTGCTACGGATGACACCGGTATGTAAGGACTTGTTACTTCGCCGGCGGTTCAGCCGCTGCTTTACCGGCCGGGTCGGCGGCCGGTTCGGCGTTGCTGGTGGCCTCATCGGCATCCTCTACCTGGCGCGGCACGTTGCCGTCATAGACCTGGCTCTGGCGGCGCTGCATGTAGCCGTCGCGGATGAACTCGTAGCGGTCCAGGGCGGCATCTTCCAGCAGGTTGCCGGCATCGAGCAGGCTGGCGCGCTTGTCGACCACGCGGATCGCCGAACCGATGTTGCGCCAGTTGTCCGGGCGCTTGTACTTCCAGATGTCGGCGCCGATATCGGCCGGCAGCGCAGCGGTGTCACGCACCGTAGATGGGCCCAGAATCGGCAACATCAAGAAGGGGCCGCTTGGAACGCCCCACACGCCCAGGGTCTGGCCGAAATCCTCGTTGTGCTTCTGGATGCCGGCTTCCGAGGCGATATCGAGCAGGCCGAAGATGCCGAAGGTCGAGTTGACGGCGACACGGGTGACGTCGCCCATGCCATTCTCCACCTTGCCCTGCAGCAGGTTGTTCACTGCGCTCCAGGCGTCGGACAGGTTGCCGAAGAAGTTGCCGACGCCAGTCTGCACGAAGCTCGGCGTCACGTTCTTGTAGGCGGTGGCGGTCGGCTTCAGGACGGTGCGGTCGACCGCGTCGTTGAAGCGGAACACGGTACGGTTATAGCCTTCGAGCGGGTCTTGCGGATTCTGCGTCGTGGCGCAGCCGGTCAACAGCAGGACGGCAGCGACTGCTGCAAGCCCATGGATACGGCCGGTGGTACGGTGTGGAGCGTGTTTCATTCACTACCTTCCTTTCCTTCAGCGGCCTTGCTATAGATAAATTGGTTGATCAGGTCTTCGAGCACCGTCGCCGACTGGGTACGGTTGATGCGGTCGCCCTCGGCCAGGTTCTGGGTGTCGCCACCCGGTTCGATGCCGATGTACTGCTCGCCCAGCAGGCCAGCAGTCAGGATCTTCAGCGAACTGTCTTTCGGGAATTTATATCCTGGCTCCATATCGAGGCGCACGAGCGCCTGGTAGGTCTTGTCGTCGAAGGTGATTTCACCCACGCGGCCGACCACCACGCCGGCGCTCTTGACCGGCGCCTGCGGCTTGAGGCCGCCGATATTGTCGAACTTTGCGGTCACGGCATAGGTCTTGCTGAACGAGAGCGAGCTCATATTGCCGGCCTGCAGGGCCAGGAACAGCAGCGAGGCCGCGCCCAGCAGGACAAACAGGCCAACCCAGACGTCGATAGTTTTGCGGTGCATACGAATACCCTAGTAAATCTTGTTTAGTTACTTGCTTGTTCTTACTTGTTGAACATCAGCGCGGTCATGATGAAGTCCAGGCCCCAGACCATCAGCGACGCGATGACGACCGTACGCGTGGTCGCGCGCGACACGTCTTCCGGGGTCGGCTTGGTCTGGTAACCCTGGAACAGCGCCGTGAACGTCACCGCGATACCAAAGATAAAGCTTTTGAGAACACCATTCAGTACGTCAGCGCGCACATCCACACCAGCCTGCATCTGCGACCAGAACGCGCCCTCGTCCACGCCGATCAGCTGCACGCCGACCAGGTAGCCGCCGAACACACCGACCGCCGAGAAGATGGCCGCCAGGATCGGCATGGCGATCACGCCGCCCCAGAAGCGCGGCGCCAGCACGCGCTGGACAGGATTAATCGCCATCATTTCCATGGCGGACAGCTGCTCGCCGGCCTTCATGAGACCGATCTGGGCGGTGAGCGAGGTGCCGGCACGGCCGGCGAACAGCAGCGCGGTCACGACCGGGCCGAGTTCGCGCACCAGGGCCAGCGCCACCACCTGTCCCAGCGCCTGCTCGGCGCCGTACTGGTTCAGCGTGTAATAGCCCTGCAGGCCGAGCACCATGCCGACGAACAGGCCGGACACGATGATGATCACCAGCGAATAGTTGCCGATGAAGTGGATCTGTTCCGAGATCAGGGCCGGGCGCCTGAAGGCGCCGGGCGAGACGCCGAGCAGGTTGAAGAAGGCGCGCGTGGCGAAGCCGACGCTTTCGATGGCTTCGCGTACGCTGCGGCCGATGTTTCCCAGGAAACGCGTGATCATCATTTGCGCACCCCGCCCAGGCCGAGGTCGTCGGCCAGCGACTTGCCCGGATAGTGGAAGGGCACCGGACCATCGGGCGCGGCATTCACAAACTGCTTCACATACGGGTCTTCCGAGACGCGCAGCTCGGCCGGCGTGCCTTCGGCCACGATCTTGCCTGCCGACATGAAGTACACGTAGTCGGCGATCGCGAAGCATTCGTGCACGTCGTGCGACACCAGGATCGAGGTCGAGCCGAGGGCATCGTTCAGGTTGCGGATCAGGTTGGCGGTGACGCCCATCGAGATCGGGTCGAGGCCGGCGAAGGGCTCGTCATACATGATCAGCTCGGGGTCGAGCGCGACGGCGCGGGCGACGGCCACGCGGCGCGCCATGCCGCCGGAAATCTCGGCCGGCTTCAGGCGGTGCGCGTTGCGCAGGCCCACGGCATTGAGCTTCATGAGCACCAGGTCGCGGATCACTTCTTCCGGCATGTCGGTATGCTCGCGCAGCGGGAAGGCGACGTTGTCGAATACCGACAGGTCGGTGAACAGCGCGCCGAACTGGAACAGCATGCCCATGCGGCGGCGCAGGCGGTACAGGCCCTCGGTATTGAGCTGGTGCACGACTTCGCCGCCCACGCGCACCTCGCCGCGCTGCGGACGGATCTGGCCACCGATCAGGCGCAGGACCGTGGTCTTGCCACAGCCCGAACCGCCCATGACGGCCACGAGCTTACCGCGCGGGAAGTCCATGCGCAGGTTCGACAGGATGGAACGCTCCCCGTACGCAAAGTGCAGATCGCGGATTTCAACTAGGTTGGACACAGCGTGTTTGATATTTTGGGTAATCCGTTATTGTAGTGCAGAAAGCTTAAGCCCCGCTTGAGGTGGCCCATTTTGGCCCGCTTTCGCGACGTGCTCTTACAACAATATTGACTAATGAGTCAGATATTTTATTTTGTAAGGCATTGTTTTTTAAGAGATATGTATATCTACTAACATGGCAGTTATTGAATTATATCAATAAATACTGCGGAGCAATGAACCATACATTTGCGGATGTATCTTTTTGTCTGCACCCGCATTTTGTGTCATGTGATGCACTGCAATAAGGCTTAGCCTACGAACATTGAGCACTTGATCGTCGTGCGGAGACGCACATAAGTGTGTCGGTAAGCGGTAAATACCACCCGGCTGTTGGAACCTGTACACACCAGGATAAAAAAACCAAAAGAAAAAGGCGGTCGAGGCCGCCTTTGTGTCGATAGCAAACAGCTTAGCGCGGCAGCACCGAGCTTCCCATCAGGAATTCATCCACGGCACGGGCGCACTGCCTACCAACGGGGTCTACCTACCAACTACCAACGGGGTCAGGTCTGACATTCGGACACGGGCTGAGCAATACAACAAGGGGAACGCTTGAGCTCGTGTCTAAATGTCAGACCTGACCCCCAAGGGTTACACCAAGATAAAAACCAAAAGAAAAAGGCGGCCGAGGCCGCCTTTGTGTCGATAGCGAACAGCTTAGCGCGGCAGCACCGAGCTTCCCATCAGGAATTCATCCACGGCACGGGCGCACTGCCGGCCCTCGCGGATGGCCCACACGACCAGCGACTGGCCGCGGCGCATGTCGCCGGCGGCGAACACTTTCGGCTGCGAGGTCTGGTACGACTTTTCGCCCTCGACCGTGGCGCGGGCATTGCCGCGTGCGTCCTTCTGCACGCCGAAGGCGTCCAGCACGTTCTGCACCGGCGACACGAAGCCCATCGCCAGGAAGACCAGGTCGGCCTTCATCTCGAATTCCGAATCCGGCACCTCGACCATCTTGCCGTCTTTCCACTCGACGCGGCAGGCCACCAGCTTTTCGACCTTGCCGCCCTTGCCTTCCAGACGCTTGGTCGCCACCGCCCAGTCGCGCTGGCAGCCTTCCTCGTGCGAGGACGAGGTGCGCAGGCGGGTCGGCCAGTAAGGCCAGACCAGCGGCTTGTTTTCCTGCTCCGGCGGCATCGGCATCAGTTCGAACTGGGTGACGGACGCCGCGCCATGGCGGTTCGAGGTGCCGACGCAGTCGGAACCGGTGTCGCCGCCGCCGATCACGACCACGTGCTTGCCGGTGGCCTTGATCTGGTCCTTCAGCTTGTCGCCGGCATTCACGCGGTTCTGCTGCGGCAGGAAGTCCATCGCGAAGTGCACGCCCTTCAGGTCGCGGCCCGGCACCGGCAGGTCGCGCGGCTGCTCGGCGCCGCCGGCCAGCACCACGGCGTCGAAGTCTTTCGCCAGGTCTTCCGGGAAGATGGTGTCGCGCGCCATGTTGCTGACGGTGGCCGGGAAGTCCTTGCCGATCAGGACGCTGGTGCGGAAGACCACGCCTTCCGCCTTCATCTGCTCGACGCGGCGGTCGATCAGGTCCTTCTCCATCTTGAAGTCGGGAATGCCGTAGCGCAGCAGGCCGCCGATGCGGTCGCTCTTCTCGAACACGGTCACGTCGTGGCCGACACGCGCCAGCTGCTGGGCGGCGGCCAGGCCGGCGGGGCCGGAGCCGACCACGGCGACCTTCTTGCCGGTTTTGACGCTTGCCGGCTGCGGCACGATCCAGCCGTGCTCCCATCCGGCATCGGCGATCTTGCGCTCGATCGATTTGATGCCGACTGGGTCGTCGTTGATGCCGAGCGTGCAGGCCGACTCGCAGGGCGCCGGGCAGATGCGGCCGGTGAACTCCGGGAAGTTGTTGGTCGAATGGAGGTTCTCGACGGCCGCACGGTAGTTGCCGTGGTAGACCAGGTCGTTCCAGTCCGGGATCATGTTGTTGACCGGGCAGCCCGTGTTACAGAAGGGGATGCCGCAATCCATGCAGCGTGCGCCCTGCACCTTGGCCTGGCCATCGGTCAGGGTCAGCACGAATTCCTTGTAGTTCTTGACGCGATCGCTCGGCTCGAGGTGGCCCTCTTCCTGCCGTTCGAATTCCATGAAGCCGGTAATTTTACCCACGTTGTTTTCCTTATCTCTTTAAGCAGCCAGCTCGATCTTGTCGTTCGCCTCTTCCATGCTCGAGTTGTGCATTTCCTCGAGTGCGCGCTTGTAGTCGGTCGGGAAGACCTTCACGAACTTGCCGCGGCTGTTGGCCCAGTCGTCCAGCAGGTTGCGCGCGCGGGTCGAACCCGTGTGCTTGAAGTGGCGCTCGATCAGGCGGCGCAGGATGACCTCGTCCGACTCGCGCTCGCCGCCCCGGGTCTGGCTGTGCCAGCCGGCCTGGCCCTCCTGGCCCTGCTGCTTGGTGGTGAGCACCGGCTCCAGGTTGACCATCGTGGTATTGCACTTGCCTTCGAACTCGCCCTTCGGGTCGTACACGTAGGCGACGCCGCCCGACATGCCCGCCGCGAAGTTGCGGCCGGTCTCGCCCAGCACCACGACGGTACCACCGGTCATGTATTCGCAACCGTGGTCGCCGCAGCCCTCGACCACCGCCGTGGCGCCCGAGTTGCGCACCGCGAAGCGCTCGCCGGCCACGCCGTTGAAGAAGGCTTCGCCCGAAATCGCGCCGTACAGCACGGTGTTGCCGACGATGATGTTGTCCACCGCCCAGCCGCGGAACTCGGTGTTCGGGCGCACGATGATGCGGCCGCCCGACAGACCCTTGCCGACGTAGTCGTTGCCCTCGCCCACCAGGTCGATGGTGATGCCCGCCGCCAGGAAGGCCGCGGCCGACTGGCCGGCGGTGCCCTGCAGCTGGATGTGGATGGTGTCGTCCGGCAGGCCGGCGTGGCCGTAGCGCTTGGCCACTTCGCCCGACAGCATGGTGCCCACGGTGCGGTTCAGGTTCCTCACCGGCGAGATGAAGGAGACCCGCGCGCCCTTCTCCAGCGCGGCCTTGGCCTGGGCGATCAGCTTGTGGTCCAGCGCCTTGTCCAGGCCATGGTCCTGGCCGTCGGTGTGGAACAGCGCGCGCTGCGATTCGACCTTCGGCTGGTAGAAGATGTTCGAGAAGTCCAGGCCCTGCGCCTTCCAGTGCTGGACCGCGCGGGCCTTGTCGAGCAGGTCGGTGCGGCCGATCAGTTCGTCGTAGCTGCGGATGCCCAGCTGTGCCATCAGCTGGCGCGCTTCTTCGGCGACGAAGAAGAAGTAGTTCACCACGTGCTCCGGCTTGCCCTGGAACTTGGCGCGCAGCACCGGGTCCTGGGTCGCGACGCCGACCGGGCAGGTATTCAGATGGCACTTGCGCATCATGATGCAGCCTTCGACCACCAGCGGCGCCGTCGCAAAACCGATTTCGTCGGCGCCCAGCATGGCGGCAACGACCACGTCGCGGCCGGTGCGCATCTGGCCGTCGGCCTGGACGCGGATGCGGCTGCGCAGGCCGTTCAGTACCAGCGTCTGCTGGGTTTCCGCCAGGCCCAGCTCCCACGGGGTGCCAGCGTGCTTGACCGAGGACAGCGGCGACGCGCCGGTGCCGCCGTCGTGGCCGGCGACCACCACGTGGTCGGCCTTGGCCTTCGAGACGCCCGCGGCGACGGTGCCGATGCCCACTTCCGACACCAGCTTGACCGAGATCGAGGCATTCGGGTTGACGTTCTTCAGGTCGTGGATCAGCTGCGCCAGGTCTTCGATCGAATAGATGTCGTGGTGTGGCGGCGGCGAGATCAGGCCCACGCCCGGCACCGACACGCGCAAGGACGCGATGTACTCGGACACCTTGTGGCCCGGCAGCTGGCCGCCTTCGCCCGGTTTTGCTCCTTGTGCCATCTTGATCTGGATCTGGTCGGCCGATGCCAGGTACTCGGCGGAGACGCCGAAGCGGCCCGACGCCACCTGCTTGATCTTCGAGCGCAGCGAATCGCCCTCTTCCAGCGGGATGTCGGCCACCACGCGGTCCGCACCCAGGATCGAGGCCAGGCTCTCGCCCTTGGCGATCTTGATGCCCTTGAATTCGCCCATGTAGCGGCGCGGGTCTTCGCCGCCTTCGCCGGTGTTGCTCTTGCCGCCGATGCGGTTCATGGCGATGGCCAGGGTGGCGTGCGCTTCGGTACTGATCGAGCCGAGCGACATGGCGCCGGTGGCGAAGCGCTTGACGATTTCCTTGGCCGGCTCGACTTCTTCCAGCGGGATGGCTTTGGACGGATCGATCCTGAACTCGAACAGGCCGCGCAGGGTCAGGTGGCGGCGGCTCTGGTCGTTGATGATCTGCGCGTATTCCTTGTAGGTGCTGAAGTTGTTGGCGCGGGTCGAGTGCTGCAGCTTGGCGATCGCGTCCGGGGTCCACAGGTGGTCTTCGCCGCGCACGCGGAAGGCGTATTCGCCGCCGGTGTCGAGCGCGTTGGCCAGCACCGGATCGTTGCCGAAGGCGAGCGAATGCAGGCGCAGCGCCTCTTCCGCCACTTCGAACAGGCCGATGCCCTCCACCGTGGACGAAGTGCCGCGGAAGTACTTGTCGACCAGCGACTTGTTCAGGCCCACGGCTTCGAAGATCTGGGCGCCGCAGTAGGACATGTAGGTGGAGATGCCCATCTTGGACATCACCTTCATCAGACCCTTGCCCACCGCCTTGGTGTAGTTGTAGATCGCCTTGTCGGCGTCCATCTCGTGCGGCAGGTTGTGCGCCAGGTCCGCCAGGGTCTCGAGCGCCAGGTACGGGTGCACGGCTTCCGCGCCGTAGCCGGCCAGCAGGGCGAAGTGGTGGGTCTCGCGGGCCGAGCCGGTTTCGACCACCAGGCCGGTGGAGGCGCGCAGGCCGCGGCCGACCAGGTGCTGGTGGATGGTCGAGGTGGCCAGCAGCGCGGGAATCGCGACCTGGTCGGCGGACATGTTGCGGTCCGAGACGATCAGGATGTTGTGGCCCGACTTGACCGCGTCCACGGCTTCGGCGCACAACGAGGCGAGCGAGGCTTCGATGCCTTCCTTGCCCCAGGCGACCGGATAGCAGATGTTCAGCTCATAGGACTTGAACTTGCCGCCGGTGTGCGAGCTGATACCGCGCAGGCGCGCCATGTCGTCGAAGCCGAGGATCGGCTGCGAGACTTCCAGGCGCATCGGCGGGTTGACGTTGTTGGTGTCCAGCAGGTTCGGCTTCGGACCGATGAAGGAGACCAGCGACATGACCATGCTTTCGCGGATCGGGTCGATCGGCGGATTGGTCACTTGCGCAAACAATTGTTTAAAGTAGTTATACAAAGGTTTGAGCTTGTTCGACATGACCGCCAGTGGCGAATCATTGCCCATCGAACCGGTGGCTTCTTCGCCCAGCACCGCCATCGGCGCCATCAGGAACTTCAGGTCTTCCTGGGTGTAGCCGAAGGCCTGCTGGCGGTCCAGCAGCGGCACCGCCGCTTTTTCGCCCTGGGCATCCTTGGCTCGGTGCTGGGTCAGCTGCGATTCCGACAGCTTGATTTCGTTGAGCTTGATGCGCACCGACTTGATCCAGGCTTTATAGGGCTTGGCGTTCGAGTAGGTGTCCTTCAGCTCCTTGTCGTCGATGATGCGGCCGGCTTCCAGGTCGATCAAGAACATCTTGCCTGGCTGGAGGCGCCACTTCTTGACGATGCGCGATTCGGGAATCGGCAGCACGCCCGATTCCGAGGCCATGACGACCAGGTCGTCCTCGGTGATGACGTAGCGCGCCGGACGCAGGCCGTTGCGGTCCAGGGTGCCGCCGATGTGGCGGCCGTCGGTGAAGGCCATGGCGGCCGGGCCGTCCCACGGTTCCATCATCGCGGCGTGGTATTCGTAGAAGGCGCGGCGGTTGTCGTCCATCGACGTGTGGTTTTCCCAGGCTTCCGGGATCATCATCATCATCGCCTGGGCGACCGGGTAGCCGGCCATCACCAGGAGTTCGAGCGCGTTGTCGAAGCAGGCGGTGTCGGACTGGCCTTCATAGATCAGCGGGAAGAGTTTACCCAGGTCTTCGCCCAGCACGGCGGACTTCAGCATGCCTTCGCGGGCGCGGGTCCAGTTGAAGTTGCCCTTGACGGTATTGATCTCGCCGTTGTGCGCGATCAGGCGGTAAGGGTGGGCCAGCGGCCATTCCGGGAAGGTGTTGGTGGAGAAGCGCTGGTGCACCAGGGCCAGGGCCGAGATGCAGCGCGGATCCTGCAGGTCCTTGTAGTAGACGCCGACCTGGTCGGCCAGCAGCAGGCCCTTGTAGACAATGGTGCGGGCCGACATCGAGGGCACGAAGAACTCCTTGCCGTGCAGGAGCTTCAGGGCCTGGATCGCGTGGCCGGAGGATTTGCGGATGACGTACAGCTTGCGCTCGAGCGCGTCGGTGACCATGATGTCCGGGCCGCGGCCGATGAAGATCTGGCGGATCACCGGCTCTTTTGCCTTCACGAAGGGCGACATCGGCATGGTCTCGTCGACCGGCACGTTGCGCCAGCCGAGCACGACCTGGCCTTCGATGCGCACGGCGCGTTCGATTTCCTGTTCGCAGGCGATGCGCGAGGCGTGCTCCTTCGGCAGGAACACCATGCCGACGCCGTATTCGCCGGGCGGCGGCAGTTCCACGCCCTGCTTGGCCATCTCGTCGCGGAAGTACTGGTCCGGGATCTGGATCAGGATACCGGCGCCGTCGCCCATCAGCGGATCGGCGCCGACCGCGCCGCGGTGGTCGAGGTTCTTCAGGATCTGCAGGCCCTGCTCGATGATCGAGTGGCTCTTGTTGCCCTTGATATGGGCGATGAAACCGACGCCGCAGGCATCGTGTTCATTGGCGGGATCGTACAAACCTTGGGCAATCATGAGGCAATCTCCACAGCTTAATCTAGGGTCGAAAATCGAGAATAGTGCAACGCAACACAAACGTAAACAAGAATAATTAGGGTCAGAGTCGAATTGTTTGACAAGTTTTTGAACTTTCCATTAATTGGGGACAGAGTAAAATGCAAACGGCAAAAATGGGCCTGTGCATCGATAAACCCTTGATTTTAATGAGAAGAAGTGGAGGCGCTCGGCATGGCGGCAGGCTCGTCCGGATGTCACGTCCGTGCCTGCAGAGCTGCCTTGCGCGATGCCGAATAAAAAAAGGGCACGAATAATCATGCCCTTGATCAATTGCTGATTACTTATGCTTGCGAAAGCGGCGGGATCGGTTCCCGGAACGGCCGTCCGCGCTTGGCCGGCAGGATCTGGCGCTTGGTCCGGCGCTCGAGCTCGGCCTTGAAGGCATCCGACCCCAGGGGCTGGTTCTTCAGCACCGAGGCGGTCACGAAGTCCATCTCTTCCTGCGCAATGCCCTGCATCACGAGGTCGGTGTAGGCCGCTTCGCGCTGGAAGGGCGTATTGCCCAGGCCCCAGTAGAGCAGGTGGTCGGTGATGAGGGCGTCTGTGCGCACGCCGGTGTGGTGGGCGTAGCTCGACCACGGGTAGTCCAGCGGCGCCGCGGCCAGCCCGGCGCGCACCGGATTGAGCTCGATGTAGCGGCTGCAGGCCAGGAGATAATGCTCGGTATCGACCAGCGAGGTGCGGAAGCGCCCTTCGAACAGGCCGCCCGTGCGCTCGTACTTCTGATTGAACCAGGGGACGTAGAAGCGGCCGACCTTCTGCATCATCAGCGCCAGCCCGGTGTCGTTGGAAGGCGTCGCCAGCAGGTGCAGGTGGTTCGGCATCAGCACATAGGCGTGAATGGCCACCTCGTAGAAGCGCGCCGCCTCCTTCAGCCAGGCGAGGAAGCGCTGGTAGTCGACCTCTTCGCGAAAGATCGGCTGGCGGTTGTTGCCGCGCTGGATGAGGTGCTGCGGCTGGTTCGGGATGATGAGTCGGGGAAGGCGTGCCATGGCGTGCTCGAAAGTCGAGCACGCATTTTAGCCGAGAAACCTGACTCTGTCCCCGATTAATCTCAGCGCAGTCAAAAAATGGGCCGACTCTGTCCCTATTTAATGCTCAGGCCAGGGTGAAGCCGGCGGAGAGGCTGTAGCCTTCGCCGTAGGCGCTGCGCAGAGGCAGGTCCTGGCCGAGGCCGGAACGGGCTTTCTTGCGCAGGCGGTAGACCAGCATGTCGACCCGGCGGCTGGCGTCCGGGTCTTCGCCGCCCATGCCGGCGACGATCACCTGGCGCGGCACCGGACGGGTGTTGATGGTCAGGAGGTGCAGGAAGTTGCACTCCTTTTCGGTCAGGTCGATCACCTTGCCGCCCAGCTCGAGCTGGCGGGCGCTCACGCGCAGGGTCCACTTGCTCCGCGCCGGCGCCGGGTCGGCCGGACGCACACGGCGGTCCAGCGCTTCGATGTGCGCCGCCAGTTCGGGGAACTTGATCGGCTTGGTCAGGTAGTGGTCGGCGCCCAGGCGCAGCCCGAGGATGCGGTGGTCGAACGCGACCCGGCCGGTCAGCACCAGGAGGCCGATCTCCGGGTACAGCTGGCGCATCCGCGGAATGACATTGAAACCATCCTCGTCGGGCAGGCCGAGGTCGAGCACGACGACCGCTGCCGGCGTGCGCGTCAGCGCCGCCCACATCTCGCTCGCGGTCTTGGCGATCGTGACGTCATGGTCCAGTTCCCGCAGGAACTCGGCCATGTCGTCGGCGTATTCGCCATTGTCTTCAACAATCAGTATCTGCGTCATGGATTGGTCAGGTTAATGATCGGTCCGATTATCACTGTTGGGAGAGGATGAGGCAAGCTGTTGTTGGCCGTTAATATCCAGGGCGGGTAGCCAGAGCCGGAATTCCTTGCCGCCCTCCCCCAGGCGCAGCATGCCGCCGTGGACGTCGACGATCGAGCGCGCCATATATAGGCCCAGGCCGCTGCCCGGCAGGCCGGTGGCATTGCTGCCGCGGTAGCCCTTGTCGAAAATGCAGGCTGCATCCTCCGGCGGCACCCCGGCGCCTTCGTCGCGCACCGTGAACTCGACGCCGTTGCCGCTGCGGCGCGCGCCCAGCGTCACCTTGCTGCCGGCCGGCGAGTACAGCAGGGCATTGTCGACCAGGACCTTCAGCGCCAGCCGCAATCCCTCAGGCTCGCCGCGCAGGCCCAGCCTCAGCTGTTCCGCGTCCACCACCGCTTCGCGGCCGGCTTCGCGCAACTGCTTCACGCCGGCGTCCAGCAAATCGCGCGCGGCGATGGTGTTCGGCTGGCGCACCTGGCCGATCGCGGCCATGCGGTCCGGCGACAGGTATTCGTCGAGCATGGCGATCAGGCGGTCGGCCGCGACCGCGATCTTGCGGTAGCGCTGGCGCACGGTGTCGTCGGCGCCCTGCGCGGTCGCTTCCAGGCGCTGGATCGCGCCGTCGATGGTCGCCAGCGGCGTGCGGAATTCGTGGTTCAGCATGCTCGCGAAACGGCGCTGGTCGGCCAGGTGGGCGCGCTGCGCCGACAGGTCGCGCAGCAGTCCCACCAGCGAGCGGCTGGCGTCATCGTTGCGCACCACCGTGGTGATCACCTGCAACCCGACCGGATGGCCGTCCGCGTTGCGCACGTCGACTTCCTGCACGCGGCGCTCGCCTGGCGCGAGCCCGCCCTGCGCAGCGAGGTGCAGGCCGAGCGCCCCCAGCGCTTCGTGCGCGCCGCCTCCGATCGCGGCCTGCAGTGCGCCGGCCTCGTGGCCCAGCAAGGCGGAAAATGCCGGGCTCAGATAGCGCAGCGTGTGCGCGGGCAGCTCGATGCTGAAGGCGATGTCGCCGGCGAGTTCGGCAATGGTGCGGAAATGATGATCGATACCGGCAATGCCGGCAGGGCGCTCCGGACTGGCCGGAGCATGGGGATCAGCAGCCGTGCTACGGGTCATTGGGCACTTTCTGTTATCGATGGGACAATGAACGTTGTCACCCAGTATATCGTTGCTCCCGCCACTTTGTATAGGAGCGAGCCCGGCCTTGTCCTGCACCGGCGCCGGATCGCTATGTCGATGTGATGAAAAATGCGCCACGGTGGGCGCAGTTGATGGATAATTCGCGTCTATGAACGATACCGCTACCCTCCCCCCACTCCCGGACCGGCTCTCGATCGACCCGAGCAGCCCTTTTCATAACCGCGACGTTTTCCAGCGCGAGATCGGCATCCGCTTCAACGACAAGGATCGCCACGACGTCGAAGAGTATTGCATGAGCGAAGGCTGGATCAAGGTCGCCGCCGGCCGCACGCTCGACCGCAAGGGCAAGCCGATGCTGATCAAGCTGAAGGGCAAGGTCGAGGCTTTTTACAAGTAATCCGCATTGATGCAAAAAGAAGGGCGGCTGGTGCAAACCAGCCGCCCTTTCTTTTTGCGCCTTAAAGCGCTCTTAGTCTTCCAGCGGTGCGAAGATCGCCTGCAGGTCTTCCTGCGTCAGCGCCATCTTCTGCGATTCGCCTTCGGACAGGATCGACTGCGCCAGCTCCGACTTCTTCAGCTGCAGCTGCTGGATCTTCTCTTCCAGCGTGCCCTTGGCAATCAGCTTGTACACGAACACCGGCTTGTCCTGTCCGATGCGCCAGGCGCGGTCGGTGGCCTGGTTCTCGGCCGCCGGGTTCCACCACGGGTCGTAGTGGATCACGGTGTCGGCCGCGGTCAGGTTCAGACCCACACCGCCGGCCTTCAGGCTGATCAGGAAGATCGGCACCGCGCCCTGCTGGAAGGCGGCCACCTGGGCCGAGCGGTCGCGCGTCTCGCCGGTGAGCAGCGCGTAGTGGATGCCGCGCGCGGCCAGCTCTTCCTCGATCAGGAACAGCATGCTGGTGAACTGCGAGAACACCAGGATCTTGCGGCCTTCCTGCAGCAGGTCTTCGACCATCTGCATCAGGTCGGTCAGCTTGGCCGACACCGCGGCGGTGTTCTTCTTGCCCGGCATGGCCTTCACCAGGCGCGGGTCGCAGCAGACCTGGCGCAGCTTGAGCAGCGCTTCGAGGATGACGATCTGGCTGCGCGCCACGCCCTTGCGGTCGATCTCGTCGCGCACCTTCTTGTCCATCGCCAGGCGCACGGTTTCGTACATGTCGCGCTGTGCACCCGAGAGCTCGATGCGGCGCACCATCTCGGTCTTCTCCGGCAGTTCCTTGGCCACGTGGTCCTTGGTACGGCGCAGCAGGAAGGGCTTGATGCGGCGGCTCAGCAGGGTGCGGCGCACCGAGTCGTCCTGGCGTTCGATCGGGTGGCGGAACTGGTTGTTGAAACTCTTCTCGTCGCCCAGCAGGCCAGGCAGCAGGAAGTGGAACTGCGACCACAGCTCGCCCAGGTGGTTCTCGAGCGGGGTGCCGGACAGGCACAGGCGGTGGCGGGCATTCAGCGAGCCGGCCGTCTGCGCCGCCTTGGAGCGGGTGTTCTTGATGTAGTGCGATTCGTCCAGGATCACCAGGTGATAGTGGTGCTCGCGCAGCTTTTCCTCGTCGCGCGGCAGCAGCGCATAGGTGGTCAGCACGATGTCGGCGTCGTCGATCTGGTCGAACAGGTCCATGCGCTCCTTGCCCTGCAGGAGCAGCACCTTCAGGCTCGGGGCGAAGCGCGCGGCCTCGTCGAACCAGTTGGTCATGAGGCTGGTCGGCGCGATCACCAGGGCCGGGCTGGTCAGGCGCCCCGCTTCCTTCTCGGTGAGGATGTGGGCCAGGGTCTGCACGGTTTTGCCGAGACCCATGTCGTCGGCCAGGATGCCGCCGAGGTCGTACTCGCGCAGGAACTGCATCCACGACAGGCCGTCGAGCTGGTAGTCGCGCAGCGTGGCCTGCAGGCCTTTCGGGGCCTCGACCTTCTTGACCGAGCCGAACTGGCTCAGCTTGCGGCCGGTCTCGCGCAGGCGCTCGCCGCCGGTCCAGCGCAGCTCGAGGCCGCGCGCCAGGTCTTCCAGGCGCGCCGCGTCCAGCGTGGACATGCGCATGCGGCCCTTGATCTTGTCATTGAAGTACAGCTCGCCGAGCGTGGCGAGGATGGGCTTCAGGCGGCCCCAGGGGAGCGCCACGCGCACGCCGTCCGGCAGCGTGGCCAGCATCTGGTCGGCTTCGGCATGGGCGGCCAGCACGGCCGGGTCGAACTCTAGAGGGGCGCTGCGGATCAGCTGCACCAGCACCGGCAGCAGCGGCACGCGCTTGCGCGCCACCACGATGCCCAGCTCCAGTTCGAACCAGGCATTGCCCGCTTCTTCGGGTTCGTCGATGTCGGCATACCAGTCTTCGACCGGCACCACGTCGTAGCGGTACTTGGCCGACTTCTGCAGGTGCCAGCCGGTGTCGGACAGGGCGTCGAGGTCGTTCTCGGCGAAGCGCAGCCAGTGCGCCTGGCTGTCCAGCACCAGGGCGCCGGCCATGGCGTTGAACGGTGCGGTGACCGGCTTGCGGAAGCCGATCTCGTTCAGTTTGTTCAGGGCCGCGGCTTCGGCCTTCGGGTCGCGTTCGATGACCTCGGTGACGTCGCCGATCTGGCGCACCACGCGCTGGGCCGGATCGAAGGACACGCGCTGGCCGTCGTAGTCGTAGGCCAGCACGGCGAAGTCGTGCCAGCGCGGCGTGCCGCCGTCGGACAGCTGCACCGAATCGAGCAGCAGGTGCGGAATCGGCTTGACGTCGTTGCGCAGGCGCTGGGTGAGCGGCTGCGGCAGCGGCATCAGCTGCTGCAGGCCGTGCGCCAGCAGCAGTTGCGAGACGCGTTTCTTGTCGGTGCCGGTCAGGGTCGGGGCCTGGGCCACCAGCGCCTGCAGTTCGGCCAGCGAGATGTCGATGCCGCCGCGATTCAGTTCGAGCGGGCCGATCGACAGGTTGTCGATGTACCACGGCGGGTCGGTCGGCAGCATGTAGTCGATCAGGTCGGCCCCGCTGTGGGTGGCGCCGTTGGCCGGTTCCACCGACCACCCCAGCTTGGCCACGCGGCCTTCGTCGCGCCAGGCCAGGCTGGCCAGGCGGGTCGGGCCGGCCTGCAGCGGATAGACCAGGCCATTGGCCATGTCGGACCACGAGTTCGCCCACAGCAGCTTGCCTTGTTCAAGAAGCATCTGCAGCAGGATGGCGCCGACTTTGCCTTTCGGTTCGGTGGCGCTGGTGCCCTGGGCCGAGCCGCTGCGCATGGCGATGAAGAAGCGCACCAGGTCGACGTCGTCGCCTTCGAGGTAGCTTGGAGGCGCCGACAGCAGCGAGAACACTTCGCTTACCGGGCTGGCGGCGGCGACGTCGCCGTTCGGGCGCAGGCGCGCCTTGCACAGGCAGATGGCGACGTGGCGGCCGCCGCTGGTCGGGGCCATCACGTAGACAAACTTGTACTGCACGGCCTTCGGATCGGCGACCTCGTCGGTCAGCTTGGGCTGCGGGTGCGCCGCCGCCTCGACCCTTTGCAGCCAGCTCACCACCGGCGCGGGCAGGGCGGGAGCGCGTGCGGGAGCGCGGGCGACGGCAGGTGCTGCTGCGGGTGCGTCGGTGGCGTTCTCGCGGTGATCATCGACTGTGTGCATGGGTCTCGTGTGTCTGTATTAAAAACGACAATAACGAACATTATCCTTCATACGGACGCTTCCGTTTTGTTCGGAATCGCACGTAGCGGACAAAACTTGTCCGCACCATCTGCGTGCATCTTGTACGTGCATGCGAATCGCGCGTGCAGCCGACTGTTCTCGCATGTTCAAGTGGCGCTGTCAAGACTGGTGTATCCACCGCGTTTGCGTATCATTGTTCGCTTGACCTTTTAGAGACACGCGCGTATTCATCGCGCACATCATCGCACCATGCTGCCATCCATCGAACAACGCCTCGCCCTCGAACTGTCCGCCAAACCGGTCCAGGTGGCCGCCGCCGTCGCCCTGCTCGACGAAGGCGCGACTGTCCCCTTCATCGCACGCTACCGCAAGGAAGCCACCGGCGGTCTCGACGACACCCAGCTGCGACTTCTGGAAGAGCGCCTGCGCTACCTGCGCGAGCTCGAAGACCGCCGCGCGTCGATCATCGCGTCGATCACGGAGCAGAACAAGATGACGCCGGAGCTGCTCGATGCGATCGCCCATGCCGAGGACAAGACCCGGCTGGAAGACCTGTACCTGCCCTACAAGCAGAAGCGCCGCACCAAGGCGCAGATCGCGATCGAAGCGGGCCTGGCGCCGCTGGCCGAAGCCTTGCTGAACGACCCGGGCCTGAACCCCGACGAAGTGGCCGCCGGCTACCTGCGCGAGGCCTTCACGAATGCCGACGGCGGCGCCAACCCGGGCGTGGCGGATACCAAGGCGGCCCTCGACGGTGCGCGCCAGATCCTGATGGAGCGCTTCGCCGAAGATGCGACGCTGCTGCAGTCGCTGCGCGAATACGTGCAGGAGCACGGCGTGGTCGAGTCAAAAGTCGTGGCCGGCCAGGAGGACGCGGGTGAAAAATTCGCCGACTATTTCGACTATTCCGAAACCCTGTCCACGATTCCTTCGCACCGCGCGCTGGCGCTGATGCGCGGCCGCCGCGAGGGCGTGCTCGATGTCACCCTGCGCCTCGATTCGGAGCTTGAAAAGCCGAAGTGGGACGCGCCCCACAACCCGTGCGAAAGCCGCATCTGCGCCGCCTTCGGCATCAAGGCGCTTGGGCGCCCGGCCGACAAGTGGCTGCTCGACACCGCGCGCTGGACCTGGCGCGTGAAGAGCTTCATGTACATCGAGACCGAGCTGATGGGCGCGCTGCGCGAGAAGGCCGAACTCGATGCGATCGGGGTCTTCGCCCGCAACCTGAAGGCGCTGCTTCTGGCCGCGCCGGCCGGCCCGCGCGCCACCATGGGCCTGGACCCGGGCCTGCGTACCGGCGTCAAGGTGGCGGTGGTCGACGCCACCGGCAAGGTGGTCGACACCGCCACCGTCTACCCGCACCAGCCGCGCAACGACTGGGAGGGCGCCCTGCACGTGCTCGGCCAGCTGGCGGCCAAGCACAATGTGTCGCTGATCTCGATCGGCAACGGCACCGCCTCGCGCGAGACCGACAAGCTGGCCCAGGATCTGATCAAGCAACGCCCGGAGCTCAAGCTGACCAAGATCGTCGTCTCGGAAGCCGGCGCCTCGGTGTATTCAGCCTCGGAATTCGCCTCGCGCGAGCTGCCGGAGCTGGACGTCTCGCTGCGCGGCGCGGTCTCGATCGCACGCCGCCTGCAGGACCCGCTGGCGGAACTGGTCAAGATCGACCCGAAATCGATCGGCGTCGGCCAGTACCAGCACGACGTGTCCCAGACCCAGCTCGCGCGTTCGCTCGACGCCGTGGTCGAGGATTGCGTGAACGCGGTGGGCGTGGACGTGAACACGGCCTCGGCGCCGCTACTGGCGCGGGTCTCGGGTTTATCCGGCAGCGTGGCGCAAAGCATCGTGAACTACCGCGACATGCAGGGCGCTTTTGCTTCGCGCGCGGCATTGAAGAAAGTGCCGCGGCTGGGCGACAAGACCTTCGAGCAGGCGGCCGGCTTCTTGCGCGTGATGAACGGCGAGAACCCGCTGGACGCCTCGGCGGTCCACCCGGAATCCTATCCGGTGGTCGAGAAGATCCTGGGCGACATCAAGCGCGACATGAAGGCGGTGATCGGCGACAGTACGCTCATCAAGTCGCTCAACCCGGCCAAGTATGCGGATGACAAATTCGGCGTGCCGACCGTGACCGACATCCTGAAGGAACTGGAAAAGCCGGGCCGCGACCCGCGTCCGGAATTCACCACCGCGACCTTCAAGGAAGGCGTTGAAGAAATCTCGGACCTGCGCCCGGACATGATCCTGGAAGGCGTGGTGACCAACGTGGCCGCCTTCGGCGCCTTTGTCGACATCGGCGTGCACCAGGACGGACTGGTGCACATCTCGGCGCTGTCGAACACTTTTGTGAAAGACCCGCACACCGTGGTCAAGGCCGGCCAGGTGGTGAAGGTGAAAGTGCTGGAAGTGGACGTCAAGCGCAAACGCATTGCGCTCACCATGCGCCTGTCGGATGCAGCGCCGCAGCCGGGCGCGCGTCCGGAGCAGCGCGGCGACCGCAACGACAGCAAGCGCCTGGCCCAGCATCAGCGCCAGGAGAAGCCGGCGCAGGCCGCCGGCGGCGCGATGGCCGCGGCCTTCGCCAAGCTGAAGAAGTAATGGCGCGTGCGCGGTGGCCGGCTGGTGAGCCGGTCAGCCCGCGTGCTTGAGGAACAGCCCGACCATGTAGACGCTCAGGAAGCCGAAGCCGATCAGGATCATGCGCTTTTGCGGCAACCCGGGCAGTCCGGTTTTCTTGATATGCAGTCCTTCGCGCACCAGCAGCAGGCCATAGCCGAGGGCCGCGATGCCGCACAGGAGGCGGCCGATGCCCAGGCCCATCAGGCCCTCGATGAGGTTGATCAGGCCGGGGATGGCCAGCAGGGCGCCGATCGCGAAATTGGCGGTGGCCGAGGGTCTGCGTTGGGGTGTCTGTTGCATGATGCGTGCCGGACGAATGGAATGCGCGCGATCATACCAGTCCCGCCCCGCCCATGGGCAAAAAACGCGGGCCGGTTCAGCCCAGGACGCGCACCGCGGTCATGCCCACCTTCACCAGGAAGCACAGGCAGAACAGGCCGAAGCAGGCGTAGCCGACCATGGTCGTGCGCGTTGATGCCAGCTCGGCGCGGCGGTCGCGCCAGGCCTGCACCGCGCAGTACAAGAGGAACAGGCCGGCCGGCAGCTGGCCGATGTAGAGCAGGACGTCTTCCAGAGGTTCCCGGTACATGCCGGTGATGATTTCGTACATGCCGGCAATGACAAAGAAGGCAGCCATGCACCACAGCAGGGGCGATGGCATGGAAGCAAAGCCTCGGTAGGCGGTCATGATGGTTCCCGTTCGGGTGGCATGAAAGGCCATCATAGCGGGGATTTTCCGGTAAAAATCCGCCGATTGTCACAGCAGGCGGGAGAACGACGCCAGGCCCGTGCCCGCCCTGCCGAATTCTTATAAAATGGCGGCATCTTATCCATTCCCACTGAAGGCACACACATGAGCGACGTTCAAACCTGGATCAAAGACACCGTGACCACCACCCCGGTCGTGCTGTTCATGAAGGGAACCGCGCAATTCCCGCAATGCGGCTTCTCGGGCCGCGCCATCCAGATCCTGAAAGCCTGCGGTGTCGACAACATCGCCACCGTCAACGTCCTGGAAGACGCGGAAGTCCGCCAGGGCATCAAGGACTACTCGAACTGGCCGACCATCCCGCAGCTCTACGTGCGCGGCGAATTCATCGGCGGCACCGACATCATGAACGAGATGTACGAATCGGGCGAGCTGCAGACCCTGCTGAAGAACGGCTGATCACATGGCCGCGCGTCCGCGCCGTATTATCGTCGCCATCACTGGCGCAACCGGCGCGACGTATGGCGTGCAGCTGCTGCGGCGGCTGCACGCGACTCCCGGCGTCGAGACCCACCTGGTGATTTCCGACGCCGCCTCCCTCACCCTGCACCAGGAACTCGGCCTGCAGCGGCGCGATGCCGAGGCGCTGGCCCACGTCGTCCACCGCAACCGCGACATCGGCGCCTCGATCGCCAGCGGTTCGTTCCAGACCGACGGCATGGTGATCGCTCCCTGTTCGATGAAAACCCTGGCGGCCGTCGCCCATGGCCTGTCGGACAACCTGGTCACGCGCGCCGCGGACGTGATGCTGAAGGAAAGGCGCAGGCTGGTGCTGATGGTGCGCGAGACGCCCTTCAACCTGGCGCACCTGCGCAATATGACGGCGGTGACGGAGATGGGCGGCATCGTGTTCCCGCCCCTGCCGAGCTTTTATCACCGTCCGGCGACGATCGAAGAGATGGTCGAGCATACGGTCGACCGGGCGGTCGACCTCCTCGGGCTCGACAACGCCCAGGCCCCGCGCTGGGGCGGCATGAAAGACGCGCAGGAAAACTGACAGCACCGGACCTAGCCGGCCGCTTGTTCAGCGCTTGTCGCCGTCGAACGGCCCGTCGGCCTTCTTCGCCTCGCGCGCTTCCTCGAGCATCCGCCGCCGGGCATTGCGTTGTCGCATCACCTCGGCATGGCGCGCCGCCGTCATCGGCGGTGCGGTCATCAGTTCCTTGAGCTGGGCGGTGTTGGCGTAGTTGTTTCGCATACGGCAGCTGCTCCTTGACATGACCCGGTGACGGCGGATCCGCTCGCCACTGGACAGATTATGACCCAGCTGCAGCTGTTTGTGCCGTTCTGCACTCACGAAAAGTGCAAATACGAAACTATTTCTGGTCTGGCTTCTGGTGATTCATTCGCACCAGCATGCGGATGAACTCGCGCGCCAGCTGGCGATGGTGCTCGTCCAGACGTTGTAAATCTGCAATCAGCTTCACGTCCGCGGATTCGAAGCGGGCGCCACCGCCATTGCTTTCGCTGCCGGCAGCGGCATGCTCGGCGCCGCCGAAGCGCAGCCAGTCGGCCGGCACGCCCAGCCACTGGGCAATCATGCGCAGCTTTTCCTGGGTCGGGATGGCTTCGCCCACCAGCCACTTGCGCGCGGCGTGGACGGTGATCGGGCGGCCTTCGAAACGGATGTTGAATTCCCTGGCCAGGCGGGTGGGGCTATCGGGCGAGTAGTGGGCGTTCTTCAGCGCCTGTTGCAGGCGCTCGCTGAAGCTCTCCCGTTCATTGGTTGAATTCATTGCAATACTTACGTTATGTGCGGATGGCCTGTGCAGACGGCCGGGCGTTCTATGGCTGAGAAGCCTCAGCAAACAATCATACCTTTAAAAAGTAACAAAGATGTGATTATTTAATAGAATTTGCATGTTTTACGAACCGGAAATATTAACCGCAATTCCCCATTTGGGGAATCGATAATATATCCTAAAGGAAAAAGTATGACATTGCCGCACGATTGTATGCAACAAATATGCATATTGCCGACGCTGCCGGCATTGCGGAAAGAGATCAGGCTAGTCGGAAACGAATAATACCGTCGCTATCCTTACTGCGGCGCAGCATTCCGTCGCGCCATAATTTATGCAGGTGGGCCAGTGCCTCGCCCAGAGCGAAACTGAGCTGGTGAGCGTCGAGCTGGCGGCGGAACATCAGGGGCACGATATCGACGGCCGACTTCGGCTCGACACAGGCCGCCAGCACCTCGGCCAGGCGGGCCGCATGATGATCATGCAATTGAGCGATTCGGGTATGCAGGCCGCGGAAGGGCTTGCCATGCGAAGGCAGGACAAGAGTGTCCTCAGGCAAGTTTGTGAACTTTTTCAGCGACTGCAGATAGAGGTCCAGCGGGTTGCCCTCCGGCTCGACCGCGAATACCGACACGTTGGTCGAAATGCGCGGCAAGACCATGTCGCCGGAAATCAGGATCTTCAGCTCCTCGGAATACAGCGAGGCATGTTCCGGCGAATGACCGAAGCCGGTGATCACGCGCCAGCCCCTGCCGCCGATCTCGACCAGGTCGCCGTCCTGCAGGCGGGTATAGGCTTCCGGCACCGCCGGCACCAGCGACGGATAGTAATTTCGCCGGCTGCGCATCTGTTCCAGCATGGCCGGGTCCACCAGGCCGTGGCGCTCGAAGTGCGGGATGGCCGAGGGACCGTCGACGCCCGGCAGCGCCGCCGCCATCATGCGGGCAAAGGCGAATTCGCCGGCGGTGGTCCAGAACGGCGCCGCGAAGCGGCTGCTCAGCCAGCCCGACAGGCCGACGTGGTCGGGATGGCAATGGGTGGCGAACACGCGCAGCAGCGGCGCGCCCTGCAAGCCCTCGCCCAGCACCTGTTCCCAGGCCGCGCGGGTGGCGTCGGTCCCGGCGCCGCAGTCGACCACGCTCCAGCCGGCGCGGCCTTCTTGTTCGTCGCGCAGCAGCCACAGGTTGATGTGGTCGAGCGCGAAGGGCAGCGGCATCCGGATCCAGGCCAGGCCCGGCGCCAGTTGATGGACCATGCCCGGTGCCGGGATGGTGTCGCCAAAGGGGTAATCGAGCTGGGCTTCGAGCGGGTTCATGGAAAACTTTCGTGTTCGTCGTGGGCGGTCGCGCTACAATGCCGTTAACGTAAACGTAAACCGGGGCGCAGACATCGATTGTAAGCGATTCCCTGTTTCGCTTCTTTTGCTTCATAGAGAACCATGGTCACCTACACCATCGCCGAACTGGCCCGCGAATTCGACATCACTGCCCGCGCCATCCGCTTTTATGAAGACCAGGGCTTGCTCAGTCCCAAGCGCGAAGGCGTGGGCGGCCGCAACCGCGTCTACACCCCGCGCGACCGTACCCGGCTGAAACTGACCCTGCGCGGCAAGCGTCTGGGCCTGACCCTGTCGGAAATCAAGAGCATCGTCGACATGTACGAGTCGCCACGCGACACCGCGGCCCAGATCGAACGCTTCCTCGGGGTACTGGCCCACCAGCGCGTGACGCTGGAACAGCAACGCGCCGACATCGAGATGGCGCTCGAGGAAATTTCCGCACACGAGGAAGAATGCCGCCGCCTGCTGGCGGAAAGCGCGGACAACAAGAACGCCGCCTGAAGCACGCGGAGGGCTGGCACGCTCCCTTTTTTTGGCCTTTTAGTTGACGTTTACGTTAACGTAAGAGGCGAGTATCATGCACCCTATCCTGCTCAACCACCGTTCACGAGGACGACAATGCTGCATCTCCCAGGCTTGACCTTTGACCATGGCGAAGACATCGCCGCGCTGCGCGAAGCCGTACAACAGTTCGCGGAAGCCGAAATCGCACCGCGCGCTGCCGAGATCGACCGCAGCGACCAGTTCCCGATGGACCTGTGGAAGAAGATGGGCGAACTCGGCCTGCTGGGCATCACCGTCGGCGAGGAATACGGCGGCGCCAACATGGGCTACCTGGCCCACATCGTCGCGATGGAAGAAATCTCGCGCGCCTCGGCCTCGGTCGGCCTGTCCTACGGCGCCCACTCGAACCTGTGCGTCAACCAGATCAAGCGCAACGGCAACGAAGAGCAGAAGCGCAAGTACCTGCCCAAGCTGATCTCGGGCGAGCACGTGGGCGCGCTGGCCATGTCCGAGCCGAACGCCGGTTCCGACGTCGTCAGCATGAAGCTCAAGGCCGAACTGAAGGGCGACCGTTACGTCCTGAACGGCACCAAGATGTGGATCACCAACGGTCCGGACGCCGACACCCTGGTGGTGTACGCCAAGACCGACCTCGAAGCCGGCCCGCGCGGCATGACCGCCTTCCTGATCGAAAAGGGCTTCAAGGGCTTCTCGATCGCCCAGAAGCTCGACAAGCTGGGCATGCGCGGCTCGCACACGGGCGAACTGGTGTTCCAGGACTGCGAAGTGCCGGTCGAGAACGTGCTGGGCGGCGTCGGCAAGGGCGTCAACGTGCTGATGTCGGGCCTGGACTTCGAGCGCACCGTGCTGTCGGGCGGTCCGCTGGGCATCATGTCGGCCTGCATGGATTCGGTGGTGCCCTACATCCACGAGCGCAAGCAGTTCGGCCAGGCGATCGGCGAGTTCCAGCTCATGCAGGGCAAGATCGCCGACATGTACTCGACCATGATGGCTTGCCGCGCCTACGTGTACGCCGTGGGCCAGGCCTGTGACCGCGCCACTACCCCGGAAGCCGTGCGCGCCCTGCGCAAGGACGCCGCCGGCGCCATCCTGTACAGCGCCGAGAAGGCGACCTGGATGGCGGGCGAAGCGATCCAGACCCTGGGCGGCAACGGCTACATCAACGAGTACCCGGTCGGCCGCCTGTGGCGCGACGCCAAGCTGTACGAGATCGGCGCGGGCACCAGCGAGATCCGCCGCATGCTGATCGGGCGCGAGCTGTTCGGCGAGACGATGTAATCCGGATAATCGGATTACACGCAATACGTAGGGTGGGCAGGTCTCCTGCCCACGCGTCCAACTAGCGATGGCGTTGTCGAGTCGCTTGCTGTAGCTGAACGCGTGGGCGGGAAACCCGCCCACCCTACGTTGCAATAAAATATCCGCCTACATGGACTGCGCGAGACGAACGATGACCCAGCAAGCGTTCCCCAAACTGCTGTCTTCCCAGATCGCCTTCGACATCGCGCGCACCATCCTGGACGGCTTCGACAAGCATTACCGCCTGTTCCGCCAGGCCAGCCAGGCCGCGCGGCGCCATTTCGAGGCCGCCGACTGGGCCACCGCGCAGGCGGCCGCGCGCGAACGCATCGATTACTACGACAAGCGCGTGCAGGAATGCGTCCACGTGCTGCAGGACGAATACGCCCCGGAAGAACTCACGGACCCCGTCTGGCGCGAAACCAAGCTGCACTACATCGGCCTGCTCTCGGGCCACAAGCAGCCGGAACTGGCCGAAACCTTCTTCAACTCGGTCAGCTGCATCATCCTGCACCGCAGCTACTACCATAACGACTACATCTTCGTGCGCCCGGTGATCTCCACCGAGTACATCGAGACCGAGGAGCCGCTGCCGACCTACCGGGTCTACTATCCGGCGGCCGACGGCCTGAGCAATGCCCTGCGCCGCGTGCTCACCAACTTCCAGTTCGCCGTGCCCTTCGCCGACCTCGAGCGCGACGTCGCCAGCGTCGAGGCGCGACTAAGCGAGGCCTTCGGGCTGGCGCAGGCGGAACCGAACCTGCAGCTGCAGGTGCTGTCCAGCCCCTTCTTTCGCAACAAGGCGGCCTACGTCGTCGGCCGCGTCATCAACGGCCCGCGCAACTATCCCTTCGTGATCCCGGTGCTGCACGACCGCCAGGGGCGGCTGGTGCTGGACACGGTGCTGCTCGATGTCTACCACATCACCCTGCTGTTCAGCTTCACGCGCGCCTACTTTTTGGTGGACATGGAGGTGCCCTCGGCTTACGTAACTTTTCTGCGCAGCCTCATGCCGCGCAAGCCGCGCAGCGAGATCTACACGGTGCTGGGCCTGCAGAAGCAGGGCAAGGCCCTGTTCTACCGCGACTTCCTGCAGCACCTGAAGCACAGTTCCGACCTGTTCCGCATCGCGCCCGGCATCCGCGGCCTGGTGATGCTGGTGTTCGAACTGCCGTCCTTCCCCTACGTGTTCAAGGTGATCAAGGATTTCTATCCGCCGCCGAAGGAAACGACGCGCGCCCAGGTCAAGGAAAAATACCTGCTGGTGAAGCACCACGACCGGGTCGGGCGCATGGCCGACACCCTCGAGTATTCCGACGCCGCCTTCCCGCTGGCGCGCTTCTCGGAAGAGTTATTAAACGAGCTGAAGCAACACGCGCCCTCGCTGGTCGAGATCGAAGGCGAGCGCATCATCGTGCGCCACCTCTACATCGAGCGCCGCATGGTGCCGCTGAATATCTACCTGGCCGAGGCCCAGGCCGCCGGCGACGAGGAACGCCTGGAACACGGCGTGATCGAATACGGCAATGCGATCAAGGACCTCGTTGCGGCGAATATCTTCCCGGGCGACATGCTGTACAAGAATTTCGGCGTCACCCGCCACGGCCGCGTCGTGTTCTATGATTACGACGAGATCGAATACCTCACCGACTGCAACTTCCGCGATATCCCGGAAGCGCGCAACGACGAGGACGAGATGGCATCGGAACCCTGGTACCCGATCGGCAGGCATGACGTCTTTCCGGAACAATTTGGCCGCTTCCTGCTTGGAAATCCGAGCATCCGGCGCCATTTCATGAAGCACCACGCGGAGCTGTTGACCCGCGCGTATTGGCAATCCCACAAGGACCGCATATTGGCGGGCGTCGTCGACGACGTCTTCCCTTATCCCCAGCAGATCCGTTTCTGTGCACAAGACGCAAGCACACCATCCCCACCCATTTTGGAGAACTTACACAATGAATGATCCAGTCGTTATCGTTGGCGCCGCCCGTACCCCGATGGGCGCCTTCCAGGGCGATTTTTCGTCGAAGTCGGCGAGCGACCTCGGCGCGGTGGCGATCAAGGCCGCGGTGGAGCGCGCCGGCGTCGACGCCAACAGCGTCGAGCACGTCTACTTCGGCAACTGCCTGATGGCCGGCCAGGGCCAGGCCCCGGCGCGCCAGGCGCTGATCAAGGCCGGCCTGCCGCTGTCGACCGGCGCCGTGACCCTCTCGAAGATGTGCGGCTCGGCGATGCAGGCCGCGATCTTCGCCCATGACCAGCTGGTGGCCGGCAGCGCCGACATCGTCGTCGCGGGCGGCATGGAATCGATGACCAACGCGCCCTACCTGATCCCGAAGGCGCGCGGCGGCTACCGCATCGGCCATGCGCCGATGTTCGACCACATGATGCTCGACGGCCTGGAAGACGCCTACTCGCGCAACGAGAAGACCGGCGAAGGCCGCTCGATGGGCACCTTCGCCGAAGAGTGCGTGGCCACTTACCAGTTCTCGCGCGAAGAGCAGGACAACTTCGCGATCGAATCGGTCAAGCGTGCCCAGGCCGCCAACAACGAAGGCTGGTTCGACTGGGAAGTGGCGCCGGTCTCGGTCGCCACCCGCACCGGCGAACTGCTGGTCGAGAAGGATGAAGGCCCGATGAAGGCCAAGGTCGACAAGATCCCGTCCCTGAAGCCGGCATTCAAGAAGGACGGCACCGTGACCGCCGCCTCGTCCTCGTCGATCAACGACGGCGCCGCCGCCCTGGTGATGATGCGCGAATCGAAAGCGAAAGAGCTGGGCCTGGCCCCGATCGCCCGCGTGCTCGGCCACGCCACCCACGCGCAGGAACCGAACCTGTTCACCACCGCCCCGATCGGCGCGATGCAGAAGCTGTTCAAGAAGACCGGCTGGACGGCGGGCGACGTGGATCTGTTCGAGATCAACGAAGCCTTCGCCGCGGTGCCGATGGCCGCCATGCGCGACCTCGACATCCCGCACAACAAGGTCAACATCCACGGCGGCGCCTGCGCCCTCGGCCACCCGATCGGCGCCTCGGGCGCGCGCATCATCGTCACCCTGCTGGGCGCCCTGAAGCGCACCGGCGGCAAGCGCGGCGTGGCCTCGCTGTGCATCGGCGGCGGTGAAGCGACTGCGATGGCAATCGAGCTGGTTTGATACAAACCGTGTTCAATACGGGGCATTTACCCCGTATTGAACACATACCGTGATGAAAAGGAGCACCTCATGCCCACTGCCCTGATTATCGGTGCCTCGCGCGGCATCGGCCACGAGATGGTGCGCCAGTACCGTGCGGACGGCTGGCGCGTGATCGCCACCGCCCGCAAGCAGGAAGACTGCGACGAACTGGCGCAGATGGGCGCGACCGCCCACCAGCTCGACGTCACCAGCGCCGATTCGATCGCGGCGCTGGGCTGGCGCCTCGACGACGAGCAGGTCGACGTGGCCTGGCTGGTGGCCGGCGTCTACGGCCCCTCGGGCTCGAGCTTCCCGACCGGCCCCGAATTCGACGCGGTCATGCACACCAATGTGCTGGCGGCCATGCGCCTGCTCCCGATCGTCGGCCCGCTGCTGGCCGACACGCGCGGTAAACTCGCCGTGCTGTCCTCGAAGATGGGCTCGATCGGCGCGCGCAATTCCACCGAAGGCACCCTGTACCGCGCCAGCAAGGCCGCGCTCAACTCGGTGGTGGCCGATGCCGCCATCACCTATGGCGCGCAGGGCGTCACCTGCGTGTCCTTCCATCCGGGCTGGGTCCAGACCGACATGGGCGGCAGCGGCGCCACCCTCACGGTGGAGCAAAGCGTGAGCGACCTGCGCGCCACGCTGGCCAAGCTGGATGCCTCCAGCAACGGCGCCTTCCTGAACCACGACGGCACGCCGATTCCGTGGTAACCACATAACAAACAACGAGACACCATGATTCTGAGCGAAGAACACCAGATGATCCGCGACGCCCTGCGCAGCTACGCGCAGGAGCGCCTGGCCCCGAACGCCGCGCGCTGGGACCGCGAGCACTACTTTCCGAAGGACGAGCTGAAGGAACTGGCCGGCCTGGGCGCCTTCGGCGTCGCGGTGCCGGAGCAGTACGGCGGCGCGGGCCTCGACTACGTGTCGCTGGCGCTGGTGCTGGAAGAGATCGCGGCCGGCGACGGCGGCACCTCGACCATCATCTCGGTCAACAACTGCCCGGTCTGCTCGATCGCCATGATGTACGCGAACGAAGAGCAGAAACAACGCTACCTGGTCCCGCTGGCGCGGGGCGAGATGCTGGGCGCCTTTGCCCTCACCGAGCCGCACACCGGCAGCGACGCCTCGGCCCTGCGCACCACGGCCACCCGCGACGGCGACCACTACGTCCTCAACGGCACCAAGCAGTTCATCACCAGCGGCAAGTACGGCGACGTGGCCATCGTCATGGCGGTCACGGATAAAGCCGCCGGCAAGAAGGGCATCAGCGCCTTCTGGGTCGAGACGAATACGCCCGGCTACATCGTCGCCGGCCTGGAACAGAAGATGGGCCAGCACTCCTCGGACACGGCGCAGATCGTGTTCGACAATTGCCGCGTCCCGGCCCAGAACCTGATCGGCGAGGAAGGCATGGGCTACAAGATCGCCCTGTCCGGCCTGGAGGGCGGCCGCATCGGCATCGCCTCGCAGTCGGTCGGCATGGCGCGCGCCGCCTATGAGGCTGCCCTTAGCTATGCGAAAGACCGCGAAAGCTTCGGCAAGCCGATCTTCGAACACCAGTCGGTGCAGTTCCGCCTGGCCGAGATGGCGATGCAGATCGAGGCCGCGCGCCAGCTGATCCTGCACGCGGCGTCGATGAAGGATGCCGGCCTGCCCTGCCTGAAGGAAGCCGCGATGGCCAAGCTGTTCGCTTCCGAGATGGCCGAACGCGTGGTCTCCAGCGCCATGCAGGTGTTTGGCGGCTATGGCTACGTGGCCGACTTCCCGGTCGAGCGCATCTACCGCGACGTGCGCGTGTGCCAGATCTACGAAGGCACCAGCGACATCCAGAAGATCCTGATCGCCCGCGCGCTGTGATCACGATTCGTCCCGCTACACCGGAGGACTTGCCGGCGCTGTTCGCCTACCTGGGCGAACAGCTGGCGGAGAACGGCCGCGACGGCCTGCTGTTCCAGCCGATGGCGCCGACAACGGAGGGCGTGCCGCTGGCCATGCGCGAACGTTTCAGCGCCGGCATGACAAGCTCGCCTGGCCACCCGGGCTGGCGCCACGTGTGGATCGCACTCGACGACGACGGCGCGATTGCCGGCCACATCGACCTGCGCGGCAGGCCGGAACCGGCATCGAGCCACCGCACCCTGCTCGGCATGGGCGTGCGCCACGACCTGCGCCGCGCGGGCATCGGCACGCGCCTGGTGCAGGAAGCGCTGGCCTGGGCCCGCGCCAGCGGCTTCGCCTGGGTGGATCTCGAGGTGCTGTCGCAGAACCACAAGGCGCGTGCCTTGTACGTGCGCATGGGCTTCGTCGAGACCGGCGAAGTGCCGGACCTGTACCGCATCGAAGGACAATCGATCGGCGCGGTGTCGATGAGCTTGCGGATGTAGGGTGGGCGGCTCCACCTGGCAGTTGGACCACACGCGGCCATGGCGCCGCCCACGCGTTCAGCTCCCCTTTGCGCAGCGATGCAGACATTCATGCCTGGTTTGAACGCGTGGGCGGCATCCAGGCCGCCGGCAGATACGCGGACCTCGGTATAGCCGCCCCCCCTTACGTCAGGTAACGCAGGACTCCAGCAGCGTCACCGTTCGGGACTCCGTGTCGAGGGTGGCGCGCAGGCCCACCGGCAGCGTGAACTGGTGGCGGATGTGGCCGATCGAGTAGCCGGTCACTGCCGGAACGGTCAAGGGCTTGAGGTGATGATCGAAGGTCTCGTCCAGGCTCAATGAGCGCCTGCCCTCCTGCGGCGCGCAGTCCTCGCAGATGCCGACCATGACCCCGGCCGCATTCGCGAAGCCGAACGACAGGTCGAGCTGGGTCATCCAGCGGTCCAGGCGGTAGGGCGCCTCGTCCACCTCTTCCAGGAACAGCAGGGCGTCGCGGAAGTCCGCCGCATAGGGCGTGCCGCACAGGGCCGCCACGATCGACAAGTTGCCGCCCAGGAGCGGACCGGTGGCCGTGCCCGAGGTCAGGGTGCGGATGCCGAAGTGCGGCATGGTCTGGGCCTTCAGGGCGTTCTCCGGCGCCATCGGAATCGTGTAGCGCGGCTGCGGGTCGCACAGCACCGCCATCATGTGCTCGCGCGGGTAGTCGGCCAGCGTCGACGAGGCCACCGGGCCGTGGAAGGTCACCAGGCCGGTCTTGTTATGGATCGCCAGGTGCAGCGCCGTGATGTCCGAGTAGCCGAGCAGGATCTTCGGGTGGCGGCGGATCAGCCCGTAGTCGAGTGTCGACAGCAGCGAGATGCAGCCCGAGCCGCCGCGGATCGGCCAGATCATCTTTACCTCGGGATCGAGGAACATGGCGTGCAGGTCGGCCAGGCGTTGCTGCACCGAGCCCGCATAATTGCCGTGCACGGCCTTGATGTAAGTGCCCACTTTGACGCGCAGGCTGAGGGCTTCGATATTCCTGACCGCTTTCTCGATCAGGCGGTCGTCGGCATAGCCGCCGGGGGCGATCAGGCCGACCAGGTCGCCGGGGCGCAGGCGTGGTGGTTTGATGAGGCGCCTGGACGAGCGCCGCGGGGCGGCTGCGGCCAGGCCAGGGGTGGAGAGAGCGGCTGCGACGGAAGCGCCGAAGCCGCGCCGGCTGATTTTCATGCTCGACATCCGCTACAAAGAAAAACGGCCCGCGCCGTGGAAGCTTGCGCTTCCATCGACAGCGGGCCGCCGGGTTCGATCAACTTATACGATCAACTTAGAAGAACTTGTAGGTCGCCATCAGGGTGAACGAGCGGCCACGCGGGTCGGCCACGCGCGGTTCCCAGGTGCTGCCCGCGCCGGTGTTGCTGTCGTAGGTGACAGCGAACGGCGGATCTTCGTCCAGCAGGTTCTTGATGCCTGCGGTCAGCGACAGGTTCTTGAAGCCGGTGTAGGTAGTCGTCAGGTGGAAGATCGAGTACGCATCCACTTTCGGATTCCAGTTGGCCGGCTTCACCAGGCCGTTGGCCACGCCCGGCAGCACCTGGTCGTCATAGCCCGAACGGTAGATGTTCTGCAGCATGGTGCTCCAGTTGCCGTACTTGTAGGTCGCATAGGCGCTGTGCTTCCACTTCAGGCCCAGGTCGCCGGTGAAGACGAAGCGGCCCACTTCGCTCTTGCCGAATTCGGCGTTGGTGGTGGCGCGCGACTTCTTCTCCAGCAGGCGCGAACCGTCGATGCCCAGGGTCCACTGCGAACCGGTGCTGAACTTGCCGTTGAAGCGGGCGCCCAGCTCGAGGCCGCGGGTGATGCGCTCGCCGGCGTTGACCCAGCGCTGGTCGATGATGGCGATGTTGCCCGCCGCGTCGCGGATGAACTGATCCTTGAACAGGTTGTAGTTCGCCACCATGGTCGACGTGCTGAACGAATCGATGGTGTTCTGCTTGCGGATCTCCCACAGGTCGGCGTTGGCCGAGAACCAGTTGAACGGCTCGATCACGACACCGATGGTGCCTTGCTTCGCGGTTTCCGGGCCCAGGTTCGACTTGCCGCCGGTGATGTAGTTCGGGGTGATCGATTCGCAGCCTGGCTTGGTCGCGTCGACCAGGCCGGTCGGGCACTTGGCCGGGTCGACCAGGTCCTTGCCGGCGTACGGCGACTCGGTGATGCCGTTGAACAGCTGGTTGAACGACGGGGCGCGGAAGCCCTCGTTGTACGAACCGCGGAACAGCAGCTGCGGGATCGGCTGGTAGCGGAACGAGACCTTCGGGTTGGTGGTGCTGCCGATGCCGCTGTAGTGGTCGCGGCGGATGGCCAGGGTGATGTCGAGGTTCTTGACCACCGGCACCAGCAGTTCGGCGTACACGGCCTTGATGTCGCGATGCACGTTGTCCAGGGCGTTGGCGTCGTCGAAGGGCGCGTTCAGGATCGCCGGACGAGCGGCTGCGGCACGCTTGTCGCCGTTGAACTTGTACTCTTCGCGGCGCAGGTCGAAGCCGACTGCGCCCATGACGGCGCCGGCCGGCAGGTTGAACAGCTCGCCCGACAGCGCGCCGTCGAGCTGGGTCAGGATGGTCTTGCCGCCATACAGGGTGACGCCTGCGGCCGAGGTGGACTGGATCGCGTCGATCGCCGCCTGCGACTGGGTCTGGCCCGGCAGCAGGAACGGGTTGACGATGCCCGAGCCCAGCACATTGGCCAGGGCAACGGTGTAGTTGTAGCCAGTGCCCAGCTGCGATTCCGACTCGCTGAAGGCACGCGACAGGCCGACGCGGTAGTCATAGCTGCGGCCGAACAGGTTGACCGGGCCGTCGGCGCCGACCAGCAGGCGGGCGGCCTTCGATTCGGTCACGATCTCGCGGTTGCCGCACTCCATGCAGCGCCAGCGGTAGGCGATCGGCAGGCCGTAGTTGGCCGAGATGCTCGGGAACACCTTGACCAGCGCGTTGTAGACGCTGTCATAGGCGGCGCCGGTGCGCGGATAGAAGGAGGTCGGGCCGAAAGTCGAGCTGGAGGGCGAAATCTGGTTCGGCGAGAAGCGCTTGGACACTTCCACGTTCGAGGCCACGCCTTCGATGAAGAACTGGTGATCGCCCGACTGGAAGGTGGCGCGCGCCAGCGCATTGCTGTTCTTGACCGGCTGCTGCAGCACGGCCGCGCGGCCGGTGTCCCAGGCGCAGCCGTAGGCGGAGCCGGCGCTGTTCCACAGCTTCTCGTCGTACGGGCCCATGCCGTCGATGCTGTTGCAACCCGCGCCGCCCGGCAGGTCGAGCAGGCTGATGCCGTTATAGGTGGTGGTGCCGCCGCCCGGCAGGGTCGGGCCGGTGCCGGTGCGCGACAGCAGGGTCGGGGCCAGGGTGGTGGCGAACACGTTGGCGCTTGGCGAGCCGCGGGTATCCACCGACACGCCGCGGTCCGGCTGGAAGGTGTTGACGAAGTCGCGCTGGTCGCCGCGCAGGGCCTTGTTCTGGCTGTGCGCGAAAGTCGCCAGTACATTCCAGCCGTCGACCTGCAGGTCGCCCCAGCCGCCGGTGATCGACGCGCGGCCGATCTCGCTGCCGCCCGCCTCGGTGACGTCGACGAAGGCCTGGGTTTCCAGGCCCCGGTAGTTCTTTTTCAGGATAAAGTTGATCACGCCGCCGATCGCGTCGGTGCCGTAGATCGCGGAGGCGCCGTCCTTCAGCACCTCGACGCGCTCCACCGCCGCCATCGGGATCGAGTTCAGGTCGACCGCGGAACCCTTCATGCCGTGGGTCGCCACGCGGCGGCCGTTCAGCAGCACCAGGGTCGAATCGGCGCCCTGGCCGCGCAGGTTGGCCGAGGAGGCGCCGTTGTTGCCGCGCTGCGCACCCGAGGTGACGTCGGCGTTCGAGGCCAGGTTGTCGGAACCGTTGCCGTTGACGTTCAGCGTCGCGATCAGCTGCTCGGCGGTGACGATGCCCTGGGCTTCGAGCTGCTTGGCCGTGATGACCTCGACCGGCAGCGCGCCTTCCTTGGCGATGCGCTTGATGCTACTGCCGGTGATCTCGACACGCTGGATCGGACCGGAAATCTGCACATTCTGTGCGATGGCCGGGCTGACCGCGCCCATCAGGGCGATCAATTGAGCGAGCTTCTTTACCTTCACGCGTTTCTCCTAACGTTTTTCCCTTGGCGACCCAGGAATTCCTGGCCGATCTTCGTTGTAATGTCTTGGCATTACGTTATTTTTCGATTTCAGGGTAAGCCTTCTTATTTACGGCTATCCAATGAAATATCCGGCGGCCAGTATAACTAGGGGGAATGTTTTATTTGGGAAAAACTCACCAAAACTAGCGCGCACCTCTGCTGGAGCGTGCTCTTTGCGCAACATCGACATCCAAATAACGCCAGGTCGTGAATTCAACGGGATGGCGTTTGTAGTTTTTCAACCACGGATGGCGCAGATCGCCCGACAAGACCTGGGTCAGCGGCACCCACGGGTTATAGGCGTGGATCAGTTGGTTCATCTCGAAATACAGCTTCTGGCGCGCGGGACCGTCGCTGAGCAGGCGCGCCTGTTCGTAGCGCTGGTTATAGGCGGGCAGGTTGAAGCGCGCGTAATTGGCGCGGCCGGCGTTGGGGCCGTACAGCAGCTGGTAGAAGTTGTCGCCGTCGGGGAAGTCGGCGATCCAGTTGCTCTCGAACATCTGGACCGTGCCCAGGCGCGAGGCCTTGATGATCTCGGTTTTCTTGTCCGACTTGAACACGACGCGCAAGCCGATCGCGTTCAGGCACTTGCGCCACAACTCGTCGCGCAGGCGGCCGCCGACCGTGGCCTCGCTGTGCATGGTCAGCGTCAGCGGCTTGCCGTCGGGCGCGCGCCGAAAGCCGTCCGGATCGCGCCGGGTGTAGCCGTAGCGGTCCAGCAGCGCATTGGCCAAGGCCGGATCGTAGGGCACCGGACTGCGGTAGTGCGGGTCGTAGCCCAGCACATTGGGCGGCAGCGGCGATTCGGCCTTGATCGCGAAGCCCTTCTTCAGCAGCGCGATGTCCTCGGCGTTGTTGTAGGCCATCGAGATCGCGCGGCGCAGCGCCACCTTGTCCTTGCCGTAGCCGCCGACGACCGGGTCGTTCATGTTCATCCACATGTAGTAGGTCTGCAGCACCGGAAAGCGCGACAGCACGATGCCACGCGCCGCCAGTTCCGGCTTGAGCTGGCCGTCGCTGACCACCATGTCGGTCATCGACTCCGGAATCTGCTCCAGGTAGTCGTACTCGGCGTTCAGGAAGCCCAGCATGCGGCCCTGGAACTCCTCGGCGATGCGCACCTCGACCCGGTCCACCCGCGGCAGGCGCTTGCCCTCGAGGGCGGCGGCGATCGCCTTGTCCTCGGGGTTATCTCCTGGCGTCGCATGGAACACGGCGGTCGAATCGGGATTGGCCAGCAGGACGATCCGGTCGCTTCGCTTCCACTCGCCGACCATGAAGGGGCCGGTGCCGACCGGGTGGTTGCCGGCCTGGCCCGGATAGGCGTCGATCACTTCGCGCGCCACCGCGCTCGATGCGGGCATCGCCAGGTAGAACAGGAAGTTGTTGTCCGGCGCCTTGAGGCGGATGCGCAGGGTATGGCGGTCGAGGGCGCGCAGCTCGGCCACGCCTTCGAAAGTGGCGGCCCAGGGCGACCTGGTGGCGGGATCGCGCAGGCGCTTGATGCTGTAGACGTAGTCCTGGGCGGTCATCTCGCGCTTCGCTCCCTTGAAAGCCGGGTCCGGCGTGAAATGGATGCCAGGGCGGATGCGGAAGGTGTAGGTCAGGCCGTCGGCGCTTACCTCGGGCATGGCGGCGGCCGTGTTGGGACGCAGCTTGGCCGGACGCGCCAGGTAGTCGTAGCGCAGCAGGGGGTCGAACAGGTTCTCCAGCAGCGAGAGGGTGGCGTTGTCCGAGGCCACGGCCGGGTCCAGGCCGGTTTCGCTGGTGGACAGGAACATGCGCAGGACTTTTTCCTGCGCGTTCGCGCTACCGGCGCACAGCAGGGAGAACAGGAGGGCGGCGGCGGTCAGGCGAAGTGTCATGGCGAACGATATCGGCAGGGAAAACCTGCGTATCATAGCCGCGGCTGCAGCGAAACGGTGCTTATTGCTTCGCCGGCGTGAGCGTGATCTCCTGCACCTTGGGCTCGCGTTCCGGCGTGAGCGTGAAGGCGACGTTCACCGTTCCTCGCTCGCCGACCAGCGGGAAGCTGCCGCGCAAGCGGTTGTCGGCCTTGATCGGGCCGACCGAGGTGATCTTCCCGATCGGTTCCAGCTTTTCGCGCGCGTGCGCGATCCAGTCTTCGCGCGAGCGGTCGAGGAACAGGTTGTCGGCCGCGATCGCGCTTGCCAGCGCCACATCCCACGACTGCACCAGTTGCGCCACTTGCCCATGGCGCGTCGCCAGGATCGGCGATACGGGAATGGGGCGCGGGCCAAGCTCGGCACGCTCGACCAGCATGGCCAGCGCCTTGGCGGTCGGCCCGTACACCGGTCCGTAGCGCAGGTTGGTAAAGGCGAACACGCCCACCCCGTGGTCCGGCGCGAAACGGTACTGGCTGCCGAAGCCCGGCAGGCCGCCCGAATGGCCCGAGCTCACCACGTTGCGGCTGTCGCGCTGCCAGACCAGGCCATGGCTGTAGAAGCTCACGGTCGGATTCGGCGTTGTCATGTCGCTCAGGGTGGCCTTGGTGGACAGGCCGGCAAACGCCTGCGGCAGGTGCATCTCGCGCACCGTAGCGCGGCGCAGCGGTCCGCGCTCCGGGTCGTTGCGGGCCGGCCAGGCGTCCAGGTGGAAGGCGACATAGCGCGCAAAGTCGTCCGCCGTCGTGATCAGGCCGCCCATCGCGGCGCCGTCGCCATCGGACAGGATAGGCTCCGCCTCCCAGTGGTCGCGGTCCCAGCGGTAGCCCAGCGCCAGCTTGCCCGGCGCAGCCTGCGTATATTCCCAGCGCGTGTTGTGCATGCCCAGCGGCCGCAGGATCTCGCGCGTCACGTAGTCCTGGAAGCGCATGCCCGACACCTTGCTGACTACCTTGCCCAGCAGGATGTAGCCGAGGTTGCTGTATTCGAAGGTCTGGCCGGGCGTATTGGAAAACGACAGCCCGGCGCCGACCAGCTGCTCGAGCCTGGCATTCGGGACGGCCATCTGGCGGTCGCCCCAGGGATTGTCCTCGGGCAGCCCGGTGGTCATGGTCGTCAAGTGGCGGATCGTCAGCGCGGGCGAGTCGCTCGTCGGCAGCTGGACCCGGCGCACTTCGGGCAGGTAGTCGGCGACCGGATCGTCGAGGCGCAGCTTGCCCGCGTCACGCAGTTTTAGCGCCGCCATCGCCACGAAGCTTTTGCTCATCGAGGCAATACGGAATTCGGTCGACCCCGTCACAGGGGTCTTGCGCTCCACGTCGGCCAGGCCGAGCGGGCGCATGTGCACCAGCTTGCCATCGAGGACCACGCCGTACACCAGACCCGGCAGGTGCTCCTTGCCGGCAAGCTCCGTGTACATCTTGTCTATCTCGGGAAGCAAGGCCGCCACGCGTTCGCCCCGGCTCGCGGCCGGCGCCTGCGCGCAGGCATGCACGGCGGCGACGCTGCCGACCACGAAAACAAGGCTGCACAGGGTAAGGCGAGAGGGGCGATGCATGCTGGGCTTCTCCGGTAGGCGCGGGGGTGGAGAAGGATTATGCCCTGATTTTCATGCCATGAAGCAAACAGAAAAGCGGGCAGGCCGGCTCCCCTTATAACTTTTAAACATGGCGCAGGCGCATTCTTTCATCTGCGCAGCTGTTTCCGGGCCTATACTCTCCGCTGCACAATCGTACGATCTCAGCAGCGGCATTCACATGGCACTCAATTACATCTGGACTGGCTTCTTCCTCGTCGGCTTCATCGCGGCACTCGCGCAATGGCTGTTCCTGGGCGATACCGAGATCTTCAAGCGCATCATCGACGGCACCTTCTCGTCGGCCAAGATGGCGGTGATGGACATCGCCCTGCCGCTGGCCGGCGTCATGACGCTCTGGCTGGGCATCATGAACGTCGGCGAAAAGGCCGGCGCCATCAACCTGTTCGCCCGCATCATCGCGCCCTTCTTCTCGCGCATCTTCCCCGGCGTGCCGAAGGACCATCCGGCCAACGGCCACATGGTGATGAACTTCTCGGCCAACATGCTCGGCCTGGACAATGCCGCCACCCCCTTCGGCCTGAAGGCCATGGAAAGCCTGCAGACGCTGAACCCGAGCAAGGACGAGGCCAGCGACGCGCAGATCATGTTCCTGGTGATCCAGACCTCGGGCCTGACCATCATCCCGCTGGCGATCATGGCCCAGCGCGCAATTCTCGGGGCCGCGAATCCGGCCGACATCTTCATCCCGACCCTGATCGCGACCTACTGCTCGACCATGACCGGCATCATCGCCGTCAGCCTGCGCCAGCGCATCAACCTGCTGCACCCGGCGGTGTTCGGCTGGATCGGCGGCCTGACCGCCCTCATCGCCCTGCTGGTCTGGTACTTCACCGTCTTCCTCGACAAGGCGCAGATCCAGCTGGTCTCGGTGGTCACCGCCAACCTGATCCTGTTCTCGATCATCGCGGCCTTCATGGTCGGCGCGCTGGCGAAGAAGGTGAACGTGTTCGAAGCCTTCATCGAAGGGGCCAAGGGCGGCATCGAGACCTCGCTGCGGATCATTCCCTACCTGGTCGGCATGCTGGTGGCGATCAGCGTGGTGCGCAACTCGGGCATCCTGGGCCTGATCGTGAGCGGCTTCGCCTGGATCTTCACCGCCCTCGGCCTGCCGACCGACTTCGTCGGCGCGCTGCCTACCGCACTCATGAAACCGCTGTCGGGCAGCGGCTCGCGCGCCATGATGATCGATGCCATGACCACCTACGGCGTCGACTCCTTCGTGGGCCGCCTGGCCAGCATCCTGCAGGGCGCCGCCGACACCACCTTCTACATCATCGCGCTGTATTTCGGCTCGGTCGGCATCCGCAAGACCCGCTATGCGATCGGCTACGGCCTGCTGGCCGACCTGGCCGGCGTCATCGGCGCCATCTTCGTCGCCTATCTGTTCTTCGGTTAATCAGGAGTCATCATGCTGCGCCGCCTTACCCTCGCCACCCTCTTCGTTGCCGTTTTCGGCAGCGCCCATGCCCAGCTGCCGGCGCCGGTCGCCCAGGTGCTGGCGCAGCAGGGCCTGCCCGAAGACGCCCTCGGCGTGCTGGTGCTCAAGGGCGACAGCGTGGTGCTGTCGCACCAGGCCGACCGGCCAATGCAGCCGGCATCGACCATGAAGCTGGTGACGACCATGGTCAGCCTGGAGCGCCTCGGCCCCGCCTTCCGCGGCCGCACCGAGCTGCGCACCACGGGCGAGATCGAGAAAGGCGTCCTGCGCGGCAACCTGATCCTGAAAGGCGGCGCCGACGCCGACCTGTCCGGCGCAGACCTGGAAAACATGCTGCGTGCCCTGCACTACCAGGGCATCCGCCGCATCGAGGGCGACCTGGTGCTGGACCGCAGCCTGTGGCAGCCGGCGCGCACGGACGTCGGCATCGCGCCCTTCGACGAGTCGCCCGAGGCCTATTACAACGTGATCCCGGATGCGCTGCTGGTCAACAAGAACATGATCCAGATCGACATGCGCTCGACCAACAAGCGCCTGAAGCTGGAGATGCAGCCGCAACTGGATCGCGTGAGCATCGGCTCCGACATGACGCTCATCGACGCCGACTGCGCGAAGTGGGAAGACGGCTGGAAGCTGCCGGAAGCCGTGCGCAAGAAGGACGGCCGCATCCGGGTGCTCCTGCACGGGACCTTCCCGAAAGACTGCGCGCGCAGCTACAGCATCAACGTGCTGGACCGGAACGACTACATCGAGCGCCTGTTCCGGCAGAAGTGGAAGGAGCTGGGCGGAAAGTTCAGCGGCAAGGCGGTCGAGGGCACGGCGCCGCCCGACTCGACCCTGCTGGCCGAGCATACCTCGCGCATGCTGCCGGAGCTGGTCCGCGACACCAACAAGCCCTCGGACAACCTGCTGGCGCGCACCCTGTTCCTCAGCCTGGGCAGCCTGCAGCCGGATCCGGCGGCAGGCAGCTTCGCCCTTCCGGTCAACGACGAGAGTACCTTCGCACGGGCCGATGCCGCGGTGCGCGAATGGATGCGCGGCCATCGGATCGACGATGCCGGCTTCGTGATCGAGAACGGCTCGGGTCTGTCGCGCCTTGAACGCATCACGCCGCAGCAGATGGCCTACCTGCTGCAGGCCGGCCTGCGCAGCAACTGGTCGCCCGAATTCCAGTCCAGCATGCCGATCGCCGGCATCGACGGCACCCTGCGCCGCCGCCTGCAGGGCACCGCGGCGGCGGGACGTGCGCGCCTGAAGACCGGCACGCTGCGCAACGTGGTGGCGCTGGCGGGCTACGTGCCGGATGCGGACGGCGTGCAGAACGTGTTCGTCGCGATCGTCAACAGCGAGCAGGCCGGCAACGGTCGCGGACGCGCGGTGCTCGATGCGCTGGTGGACTGGGTGGCGCGTTCGGGAGCGCAGGCGGCGCCGGCACAGGCACCGGCCATGCCCTAGAGCATCCTCAGCGCGGGCGCCGGAGGCTTCGGCGCCAGATGGTGGATCCTGCCGCCATACGCATACGCCGGGCTCGTGATGGTCCAGCCCATGTCCTGGAACAGGGTGATCACGTCGTCCAGCCACAGCGCATTGATCAGGTTATGGTGCAGCAGGGCCACGTGGGGTATGTCGCGGCCCTGGAGGCGCCGGGCCAGTTCGCGGTAGGTCTCGGCACGCTCGCGGACCTGCGCCAGGTAGGCCTGGCGGAAGGGTTCGAGGTCCGTTTGCGGATCCTTCGCGAGCGCCTCGAGCAGTTCGCCATTCAGGCGCCAATCGGCGGTGTCCAGCGTGATACGCGCATTGCGGTAGCCGTGCTCGCCCAGGAAGGCGCGCATGCCCTCGCGTTTTTCAGGCGTGCCTCCTTCGCGCAGGTAGGGGAAGCGGAACCATTTCTTATAGCCGGGCAGCGCCGCGATGACGCGATCGCAGTCGAGCACTTCCTGCTGGTACTGCGCCAGCGTGACCGCGGGGTCGTCCAGGTCCGGATGGGTCACTGTATGGTTGGCGATGACATGGCCGGCCAGCCCCCACGCCATGCCTTCGGGCCGGTTGGTGCCGAAGCCGGCGGTGACGAACAGCGCCGCCTGGACGCCGTGCCTGGCCAGCGCCGCCAGCATCGCGTCGTTGCGGGCCTGGGGCGACAGGAGCGGGGTTGCGGCCAGCGATGGACCGTCGTCGAAGGTCAGGGCCACCGACTGCGCATGCAGCGGTGAGGCCAGGAGAAAGCAGCTTGCGGCAAGCGCGCCGCACAGGCGGCGTACGTGATCGAAGGCAGGCATGGAAGCGCTCCTTTCGGCATCGTCTGGACTAACTTTAGTACTGTCCAGTCTGCTACCTATGAGCCAGCGCAACGGCCCTGCGCGCAAGCCCACGCCGGCTTCAAAGGCCCTGCTGCGCGAGGGCCTCGATCTCGAAGTCGCCGTCGTCCATCAGGCGCAATCCCAGTTCTGCAGGCTTCAGTCCCAGGCTGCGTCCCATGGCCAGCAACAGGCTGCCGCCGGAGCGTTCCGGCATGAAGCGGTAGACGGGATCGGCATAGGCCTGGGCCGGCGTGGTGATGGTCCAGCCCATGTCCTTGAACTGGCGGATCACGTCGTCCAGCCACATCGCATTGATCAGGTTATGGTGCAGCAGCAGGACCTGCGGGATGTCCCTGCCCTGCAGCCGTTGCCCCAGCTCGCGGTAGGCCAGCGCACGCTGGCGGATGTGCGCCAGGTAGGCCAGGCGGATCGGCTCGACGTTCGCCTACGGATTCTTTGCCAGCACCTCGGTCAGCTTCTCGTTCAGCCGCCAGTCGCTGGTGTCGAGCGTGACGTAGCCGTTGCGGTAGCCCTGCTGGCGGAGAAAGGCGCGCATGCCGTCGCGCTTGTCCTTGCTGTTCCCTTCGCGCAGGTAGGTGTAGCGGTACCACTTCTGGTAGCCCGGCAGAGCGGCGATGACGCGGTCGCAGTCGAGCACTTCCTGCTGGTACTGGGCGAGCGTGACCTTGTCGCTGTCCAGGTCCGGATGCGTCATGGTGTGGTTGGCGAGCGCATGGCCGGCCTGGCCCCAGGCGCGCGCCAGCGCCAGGCCTTCCGGGCGGTCGGCGCCGTTCCCGACGGTGACGAACAGCGCGGCCTGGACCTGTTGCCGCGCCAGCGCCGCCAGCATGGCCGCGTTACGGGCCTGCGGCCCCAGGTGTGGGGTAGCGGCCAGAATCGGGCCGTCGTCGAAGGTGAAGGCGACCGACTGGGCCTGCAGTTGCGGCGCCAGCAGGATGCAGACTAATGTAATCGCACTGCGCAGCCAGCATAAGGGGCGCAGGCCACGCATGTCAGAGCACGCGGCGGTAGGTGGCGCGCACCAGTTCGCGGTCGCCGCAGTCGAAATGCCACCATTCGGTGTTGATGCCGAAGAAGCCCGCCTCCAGCATGCCCTCGCGCAGCAGACGGCGGTTGGCCACCTGCTCGTCGGTGAGCTCGCCGGTGATCAGGAAGCCTTCTTCCAGCGCCGGATGCGACAAATTGGTCATGTCGTCGAAACCGGTGCCCATGTCGAGCTCGCGTCCCTGTTCGTCGAGCAGGGTGATGTCGAGCGCCATGCCGTAGGAGTGGATCGAGCCGCGCGCCGGGTTGGCCAGGTACATCTGCAGGCCGGTGCCCTCGAGCGCGTCCCACAGCTGCTGCTGCACGCGCTGCGGACGCAGGGCGTCGAGCACCAGGGCGGTGTATCCGGGACGGCGCTGCTTCAGCCAGGCCACGACCTTCTCCAGCGCCTCGGCGGCGTCGCGGTGCAGCCAGGCGCAATCGAAAGGCGAATACAGGTCACGTCCGACGAAGTTGTTGGGCGTGGCGTAGCGCAGGTCGATCGCGATCCCGTCGATACTGGTGAGATGGCGGAATTCAGGGCTGCCGGCGATATCCTCGCTGGCCACAGTCAGGGTCATGCACAGCCTTTTTCGAGACAGGCGCGCGCGGTCGCGCCGATACAGTTGGCCAGCTCCCGCGCCCCGTGCGACAAGGGGGAATGGCTGGCGCTCAGGAGATACAGGTGCACCGGCATCGCCGGCGCCCACTGGCGGCACTGCACCCTGGCCGGGTCGGCCGAAGCCGCGGTGAAGGGGTCGAGCACGGCCAGGCCGGCGCCGGCTTCCACCAGCGAGCGGGCGATCTGGTAGGTCTGCACCACGGTGTGGTAGACCGGCTGCACGCCCTGGGCCTCGCAGGCCGCGACCACGATCTCGCCCAGCGGGTCGCCGTCGGTCAGGCCGATCAGCTCGCCGCTCAAGCCTTCGGCGCCGAAAGGCCGGGACAGTTCTTCCTCGCTCCAGGTGCCGCGCGGCGCCATCACGGTGAGATAGCCGTGGGCGATCGGCTCGGCCACGATGCCGGGGTGGCGCGGGTCCTGCAGCGACAGCGCCAGGTCGGCTTCGCCCAGGCGCAGCGCGTTCACGATCTCGCTGGTGTGGTGGGTGGACAGCTCGCAGCGCGCCTGCGGGAAGTCGCGGCGCCATACCGTCATCGCCTGCGGCAGCACGCTGATCGCGATGGTCGGTGTCGAGACCAGGCGCACGGTTTCCACCGCGCGGCTCTTCAGGCTGGCGGCCAGGCGGCGGATGCCCTGCAGGTCGCGGTTCAGCTTCTCGGTTTCGGCGAACAGGCGGTGCGCTTCCGGTTTCGGATACAGCTTGCCGCGCACCCGCTCGAACAGCGGCATGCCCAGCTGCAGCTCCGCGTGCTGCAGGACTTTCGTCACCGCCGGCTGCGAGATGTGGAGAACCTGGGCGGCACCGCTGATGGTACCGACCTGCATGATGGCGTGGAAAACTTCGATATGGCGCAGGCGCATCGCTTCATCCTTCTGTTGAGACCCCGCGCGCATGACGCGGATTTTTCGAAGGATACAGGGAAAACCCGGCCGCGGCGACCGTCACGGCGTGTTCACAACAGCTGGGCTCGCCGGTACGGCCGGCGCCGTGGCTGGTGCCGCCGGTGCAGCCGGCGCCGCCGGGACCGGGGCCGGGATGGGCGGCGTGGCCGGCGTCGGCACCGGCGCCGGGACGGCCGGTGTCGGCACGGGCACCGGCGCGGCAGGGGCAGGCGCGGTTTCAGGCACCACCGGGGCCGGCGGCGTCGCCGGCGGCAGCATCGGCACCGGCGAGGTGGTCACCGGCGGCGGCAGGATCACCGGTAGCGGCGCATTGGCCGGCGTGGTCAGCACCTCAAGCAGGGCCGCGGTTTCCGCGTCCGGATTGCCGGCGAAGTCCGCCGGGCGGTATTTCATCTGGAAGGCCTGCAGCACGGTGCGGGTCTGCTGGTCGAGCACCCCGGTCTGCTGGATCGCGAAGCCGTGGGTGGCCAGCTTGCGCTGGAACCAGAACACGTCCGGCAGGGTCGCGTCGAAGATCGGGCGCACCAGGGCGACGCGGTTCGCGTCCGGCCACAGCACCAGGCCTTCCTGGGCCAGGCGCGCCCACGGGAACAGCGGGCCCGGGTCCTGCTTGCGCTGCGGCGCGATGTCGCTGTGGCCGAGCACGTTCTCGGGCGCGATGCCGTGGCGCTGCACGATGTCCTTTAGCAGCGGGATCAGGACATCCATCTGGGACTGCGGGAAGGGGTAGAACAGGCGGCCGCCGTCGGGCGTGGCGGTCCAGCCGGGATTCACGATCTCGATGCCGATCGAGCTGTTGTTCAGCTGCGTGTAGTTCTTCCAGCTCGAGTTGCCGGCATGGTAGGCGGAGCGGTTCTCGTCGACCAGGCGGTAGATGATCGGCTGGGCATGGTTCGTGACCAGGTAGTGGGAGCTCACCTGCTGCTCGGTCAGGATCTTGATCGAGGTCGGGTTGTCGGACACCGTGTAGTGCAGCACCAGGAAGCGCGCGCGGCTCGACTGGCCCTTGGCGGTGTAGGTGGTATCGATCTTCGGGCCGCTTGGCGCGACCGGCGCGGTGGTACAGCCGGCCAGCACGGAAAGAATGATCGGAACGGCGAGAAGGTTCAGGTGTTTCATCGGCGTGGAATCCTGGTGGTTTGCATCTAGTGGGATGGCCCAGCGGCCAGGCGTGCGGCCGCGTAATGGGCGCGCATGCCGGTCTGGCTCAGTATGGTATCGGGCGGCAGCGCCGCGCGCATGGTTTCGACGATCGCCGGGTGCAGTTCGGCGGCGCGGCCGGCCAGGGCCACCGGGCGCGGGCCGAAACGGTTTACCAGCGCCTGCGCCAGCCGGGCCAGTTCGCGGCCCGCTTCGCGCAGGATGGCGGCCGCCGCCGGGTCGCGCTCGGCGGTGGCGGCGACCGCGATCGCCAGCTTGCCGACCTCGCCGCGCTCGCGGCCATAGATGAACTGGCGCGAGAACGACCAGTCCGAGCCGCCCACGTGCTGGAACACGGCGTGCGCCATCGGCGAGGATTCCCAGGCGCCGGGATGCTCGTCCTCGAGGCGCCAGATGTGGCGCAGTGCCTCGCGCGCGATCCAGAAGCCGCCGCCGCCGTCGTCCAGCACCACCCCGCGTCCGCCGGCGCGGTGGAAGCCCCCGCCTGCATCGATGAAGGCGCCGATCGAGCCGGTGCCGGAATACACGAGGTAACCCTCGCCCGGCTTGAAACTGGCGAGGTAGGCGATTTCGATGTCATTGCTGAGCACGACGGCCTTCGGGTCCAGGCCGAGCAGCGCGCCCAGGCTTTGCTGCAGGGGACCGCCGTCGCCGCCGAAACCGGTCACGCCGGCGCGCACCGCCACCGGGCGGCCATGCGAGAGCACTGCCTGCGCGATGGCGCCGAAGGTCGCCTGCACGGTCTCGCGCCCTTCGAGGCTGCCCATCTGCAGGGCCGACAGGCCCCCGGCCGTGCCTTCGGCGACGATGCGCCCGCCCGGCGCCGCGAGGGCCCAGCGGGTCTGGGTGCCGCCGGCGTCGATGCCGAGGCCGAGATTGTCTTGCAGTTCGTGAGGGTGCATGGCCTGCGAGTGTTCCATATTACGAGGGCTTGCGCCAGGCCTGCACGCGTGCGCCTTCCTTGCCGAGGCGGTTCACCGCGCTCACGAGCACCAGGTCGGCGGCGCCCAGTCTGGCGTCGTCCGGCACGGTCCAGTCGACGCGCGCGGCCGGCGCCACCGAGAAGCGCCACTCGCCGCCATGACGGGCCCAGATCGCGTACAGCATGTTGGCCCTGCCGGCCTTGAGCCGCAGTTGCACGCCGTCCTTGCCGCGCTTGGCCGAAACCTGCGGGGTCCCGGGGGCTTCGCTGGCCAGCCAGGGCGTGGCCGGCACCAGCGCCTGGCCCTGGTAAGTCGTCGCGCGCAGCTGGTCGCTGATGCCCTTGCGGTTCTGGGTCAGGGCCACCATGCTGAAGTGCACGTGGCCGGTCGACAACGGACGCTGGCGGGTCAGCGCGATCTGGTCCAGGATCTCTTTCGGCTCGTAGTTCAGGGTCGGCGCCGCCGCGCCGATGCGGCTGGTGAACAGGCCCGGCCACATGTGGCGGTTCTGCGGGTTCTGCGAGATCCAGTAGTCGAGCAGCACCGGGTAGGACTGGGCGGTCTGGGCGATCGGCCAGTACAGCTGGGGCACGAAATAGTCGAGCCAGCCCTTCTCCAGCCACAGCTCGGCATCCGCGTACAGCTTGTCGTACTGCGAGAAGCCGGAAATGCCCGGCGGGCGGCGGTCCGGACGTCCCATGCCGAAGGGGCTGATGCCGAAGCGCACCCAGCTCTTTTCCTTGTGGATGCCCTTGTACATGGCCTCGATCAGGCGGTTGACGTTGTCGCGCCGCCAGGACGGGCGATCGAGCTTGCCGCCGCGCGCGAGGTAGCGCTCCCAGGCCGGGCCGTCGGGGAAGTCGAGTTCCTTCGTCGCGGGCTTGCCGTTGCCGTCCAGCGCCTGGGCGTTGCCCGCCACTTCCGGCGCCGCGATCGGGTAGGGATAGAAGTAGTCGTCGATGTGCACGCCGTCGATGTCGTAGCGGCGCACCACGTCGAGAATCACGTCCATGGTCTGCTTCGAGGCCGCTTCTTCACCCGGGTCCATCCACATGAACTTCCCGTAGCGCTTGACCGCGGACGGAATGGTGTTGGTGATGTGGTTCGGCGCCGCGGGCGAGCGCGCATTGTCGTGGCGCGCGCGGTAGGGGTTGAACCAGGCGTGCAGCTCGAGGCCGCGCGCGTGCGCTTCCTTGATCCAGAAGGCGAGCGGGTCGTACCACGGCATCGGCGGCTTGCCCTGGGCGCCGGTCAGGTATTCGGTCCAGGGCTCGATCTTCGACGGGTAGATCGCGTCGGCCGCCGGACGCACCTGCAGCACGATGGCGTTCAGGTTGAGCGCGACCGCGCGCTCCAGGATGGCGATCGCCTCGGCCTGCTGCTGCACGGCCGGCAAGCCAGGTTTGCTCGGCCAGTCGATGTTGGCCACGGTGGACACCCAGGCGGCGCGGAATTCGCGCGGGGCCGGCGGCGGATGGTCGGCGCCGCCCGCGCCGCCTTCGGGAACGGTCGGCTGCGTGGTGCAGGCGGTGAGGAAACCGCCCATGGTCAGCGCACCAGCCATGCCTGCCATGCCGGCCAGGGTGAACGCACGTTTTTTCAAATCGGGCTTCAAATCCGCTCCTTTGTTCTCTTCTCAGACTTTGACGAACCACCGCTTGCGCCACATGCCGTACGCGATCGCGAACATGCAGGCGTTGAAGAGGATGGCATATAACAACGAGGTGTTGGCGGCGCCCAGCGGCAGCGCCTTGATCGGCGCGTACAACATGCGGCCGAGCGAGAGCTGGCTGCCGTCCGGCTGCCCCAGCTTGATAAAACCGAGCATCTTGGCCACGAAACCCGAGAACGCGAAAATGAACAGCGCGTTCATGCCATAGATGACGAAGGGCTTGGCCCACGCGGCAGCGCGTTCGCGCACGATCGCATGGGGGTTGGCATCCAGCAGCCAGTAGAACATGCCGAAGGCAAGCAACGCCCAGCCGCTCATCCACAGGCAATAGGATACCGTCCACAGGCTTTTGTTGATCGGCATGAGCACGGCATCCAGGCTCGAACCCAGGCCCAGCAGGACCAGTCCGGCGAACAGCATCCATGCGGTCTGCTCGACGCGCGGCAGCCTGGCCGCCAGCACGCGGCCGGCGAGCACGCCGAACAGCTGGCTGCACAGGGCGGGGATGGTGCTGAGCAGTCCTTCCGGGTCCCAGGTCTTCGATTGCACCCACATGTGACCGTCCAGCACCATGCGGTCGACCCAGGCGCCGAAATCCTGGCCCGGCTCCAGCACGCCGGCGCCGATGCCCGGCACCGGCACCCACAGCATCAGCACCGTGTACAGCGCCAGCAGGCCGGCGATCACGGCCAGCTGCGCGCGCCAGCCGAGGTAGACCACGAGCGGCGCGGCCAGCAGCGTGCACAGGGCGATGCGCTGCAGGACGCCCGGGATGCGCACGGTCTCGAAATCGAACCGCGGAATCAGGTTGAGCAGGAAGCCGATCAGGAAGATCAGCGCGGCGCGCCTGGCCAGCTTGAGCAGCAACTGCGGCTTATCGGCGCCGCTTTCCGCGAGGCGCCCGAGCGACAGCGTCATGGCGACGCCGCCGATGAACAGGAAGAAGGGGAAGATGCAGTCGGTGAAGGTCCAGCCGTGCCACTTGGCGTGGGCCAGCTGCGCATGCAGGTTGCCCCAGTCGCCCGGATTATTCACGAGCACCATGGCGGCGATGGTGAAGCCACGGAAGGCGTCGAGCGAGGTCAGGCGCACGGGTGCGTCGCGCATTGCTGCGTTGTCTCCTTGTTGTTGTTCGTTATACGGGGCCGGCGGCCCCGTGATTTACTTCTTGCCGAACTCGGGGTCGATCTTCACGAGCGCCGCCATGATGAAGGCGGGGATCGTCGACAGGCAGGCCCAGATGAAGAAGTTCTTGTAGCCGAGGTATTCCTGCAGGTCGCCGCTCCACATGCCCGGCACCATCATGCCCAGGGCCATGAAGCCGGTGCAGATCGCGTAGTGGGCGGTCTTGTGCTCGCCCTCGCAGACCATGATCATGTACAGCATCATCGCGGTGAAGCCGAAGCCGTAGCCGAACTGCTCGATCGCCAGCGCGGTGCAGACCACGGCGAAGCTGGTCGGCTGGGTCTGCGACAGGTAGACGAACACCAGGTCCGGCAGGTGGATCGCGAACACCATCACCCACAGGCAGCGCTTCAGGCCCAGGCGCGAGATCAGGTAGCCGCCGGCCAGGCCGCCCAGCGTGAGGAAGGCGATGCCGATGGTGCCGTAGGCGATGCCGTACTGCTCGGTGGTGAGGCCCAGGCCGCCCGCGGCCAGCGGATCCTTCAGGAAGGGCGCCACCAGTTTCAGAAGCTGGGCTTCGCCCAGGCGGAAGGTCAGGATGAAGCCGAGGATCAGCCAGATGTCGCGCTTGCGGAAGAACAGGGCGAAGGTGGTGAAGAAGTCGCGCAGCGGGTTGCTGGAGCGCGCCACCTTGCGGTCGCTGTCCGGCTTCGGCAGGATGAAGCCGTGCCACAGGAAGGCCCCGAAGAAGAAGGCGGCGAGCACGAAGAACACGATCGCCCAGGCCTGGTTGACGCTGCCCAGCCGTGTCGCCAGGTAGCCGGCCAGCACCACCAGCGGCCCCTGCACCGACAGCGTCGCCAGGCGGTAGAAGGTCGAACGCACGCCGACGAAGGCCGCCTGCTGCTGCTGGCGCAGGCCGAGCATGTAGAAACCGTCGGCCGAGATGTCATGGGTGGCGGAACTGAAGGCCATCAACCACATCACGGCGAGGCTGGCGATGAAGAAGTTCGGCAGCTGCAGCGACAGGCCCACCGCCACCAGCGAAGCGGCCACGCCCAGCTGCAGCAGCACCGTCCAGCGGCGCTTGGTACCGAACATGTCGACGATCGGCGACCACAGGGGCTTGATCACCCAGGGCAGGTACAGCAGGCTGGTATAGAAGGCGATGTCGGAGTTCGACACGCCCATGTCCTTGTACATGATGACGGACAGGCTCATCACCACCACATAGGGGATGGCCTGCGAGAAGTACAGGGACGGGATCCAGGACCACGGATTGGGCTGCGACGGGCTGGCGGTGGACGAAGGTTTGTCGAGCGAAGTCTGCATAGGTCTTTCGTGGTCGGCAGGAGCGGCGCACGGGGGTGTGCGCCGGCCAGATTACGCGATGGCTTCGCGCACGCTGCCGTGCGCCGCCTCCAGGAGGGCTTGCGCCTGCTCGACACTGGTTTGTTTGATCAGGGCCACCACCGCGGTCTTGACGTGGTAGCCGCACTGCTCGAGCACCGCCTGCGCGGCGGCTTCGTCGGCGCCAGTGGCGAACACGGTCAGGCGGATGGCGCGTCGCACCAGCTTGGCGTTGGTAGCCTTCAAGTCTACCATCAGGTTGCCATACACCTTGTGTAAACGGACCATCAGCGCGCTCGAGAAGGTGTTCAGCGCGATCTTCTGCGAGGTGCCGGCCTTCAGGCGGGTGGAACCGGAGATGACTTCCGGGCCGGTGTCGAGCGTGATGCCGATCTCGGCATCCTTGGCCACCGGCGCGTCAGGGTTGTTGGCGAAGCCGATGGTCAGGGCGCCGGCCGCGCGCGCGGCTTGCAATGCGCCCAGCACGTAGGGGGTAAAGCCCGACGCGGCGATCAGGAGCACCACGTCGTTGGCGCTGACATCGACCTGCTTCAGGTCGGCCGCGCCCTGCTCGAAGTCATCCTCCGCGCCTTCGACCGCGACGAACATCGCTTCCTGGCCGCCGGCCAGCAGCGCCACCGCGCGCTCGTGCGGCCAGGAGAAGGTTGGGTACAGCTCGACGCTGTCGAGCACGCCGAGGCGGCCGGAAGTGCCGGCGCCGACGTAGATCAGGCGCCCGCCCGCTTCCACGCGCGGCAGCGCGGCGGTGACGGCGGCGGCGATGCGCGACGCAGCGGCGCGCACGGCATTGACCGCATTGAGCTGGTCGTCGACCAGGACGTTGACCAGCTCCACGGTCGGGTACTGGTCGAGGGAAGCGTGGTCCTGGGCCGGGGTTTCGGTTTTCAGCATGCCGTGTCTTCTTGGTGCAAAGTAGTCGATGAAACCAGTGTAATACCAATTACGGCGGGTGGCTTATGAAAGCTGCGCCTTTCATCATGCCGAAAAGTTATGCTGGGCGCCTGAGCTCCGCGACGAAATCGTAGTGATCACTTAGACAATACGAATGCGTCAGCTCCACCGGCTCGCCCGATTCCAGGTAGCCGACGCGGGTGATGAACAGGACCGCGCGGCCTTCCGGCACGTCCAGGCGCGCCGCCAGCTCGGCGGACGCGTTCATCGCGCGCAGGTGCTGCAGCGCGCGCACCGGCATGTGCCCGGTCTTGGCCAGGTGGGCATACAGCGAGCCGCCGACGTTTTCGGGACGCGGCAACACGGTGGCCGGGATCACGCTGACTTCATACGCCATCACCACTTCGTCGGCCAGGCGCAGGCGCTCGAGGCGCGCCACCCGCGTGCCCGGGGACAAACCCAGCGACAGCTGCTCGTCGGCGTCGGCCAGCACGACCTCGCGGCGCAGCCAGTGGCTGCTGGGCGTATAGCCGCGCTGCTGGAGCTGCTCGGAAAAGCTCGACAGGTCCGACAAGGGCTGCTCGATGCGCGGCGCGATGTAGTTGCCGGAGCCGCGCCGGCGCACCACCAGGCCCTGGTCGACCAGCTGGTCGATCGCCTTGCGCGCGGTAACGCGCGAGACGTCGAGCTGCTCGGACAGCGTGCGTTCGGAAGGCAGGGCCTGGTCGGCCTGGTAGCGGCCGTCGCGCACGTCTTGCGCGAGCTTGCGCGCCAGCTGCATGTACAGCGGCGAGTTGTCGGTCAGGTCGACCTGGAAGGCGGGGGTGCTAGTCGTCATCGGCGGCATGCTCAGGGGGTTGAACAAAGTGTAATGGCAACACCTGTTCCCGGCACAGTGCGATCCATGAAAAAGCTTCGTATATGCATGCACTTCTCTCATAGGCATACCACTTGAGACCAATATAAAACGGTTATGCCAAGGCCACAGCTATTCATTTGGCAATCCTTCCTGTCACTCCGTATGCTCAACCAAAGGTTCACATATTTCACAAATAACAAAAGACGAAAGGAGACCGGGATGAACGAGCGCAGGCGCAGCTTGCTGGGCATGGCCCTGCTGGGCGCGGTCGAGCCGCTGTTCGCGGCGCCGGCTTCTCCTGCGGCCACGCCGCTCCTGACCGCCGCGGCGCGCCAGGCGCTCGACGCCGAACTGGCGGCCATCGTCGACGATCCGGCGATGCAGCTGGCCAGCCTGTCGGTCGTCGCCATCCGCGCCGGCCAGCCGGTGTATGAACAGGCTTTCGGGCGCCGCTATATCGGTAACGGCGCACTGCCCGACAAGCCGGCCACGCCCGCGACCCTGTACCGCATCGCCTCGATCTCCAAGATGATGACCACCCTGGGCCTGATGCGCCTGGTAGAAGCGGGCCGCGTCGACCTCGAGGCCGACGTGTCGGGCTACCTGGGCTTCAGCCTGCGCAACCCGCATTTCCCCCAGCGCGTCATTACGCTGCGCAGCCTGCTCACCCACACCTCCTCGCTGCGCGACGAAGGCGGCTATTCCTGGCCGTTCGCCACTGCCCTGAAGGATGTGCTGGTGCCGGGCGCTCCCCTGTACGGCGAAGGAAAGATGTGGTCTGCCCTCGCCGGCCCGGGCGAGTACTTCACCTACTGCAACCTCGGCTGGGGCGTGATCGGCACCGCGATGGAACGCGTGACGGGCGAGCGCTTCGACCTCCTGATGCAGCGCCTGCTGCTGCAGCCGCTCGGCATTGTGGCGGGCTACAACCCGTCGGCGCTGCCGCCGGCGGCGCTCGAGAACCTGGCGACGCTGTACCGCAAGCGCACGGTCGACACCGAAGTCTGGAACGCGAACGGCCCCTGGATTGCCCAGGTCGACGATTATTCGGCCAAGCCCCCGGCTCCTCCCGCCGGCATCGCCGGCTACGTCCCCGGCGCCAATGCCACGCCCTTCAGCCCGACCGGCGGCCTGCGCATCTCGGCGCGCGACATGGGCGTGGTCATGCGGATGCTGATGAACGGCGGCGTGCATGGCAACACGCGACTATTCCAGCGCGCCACGCTCGAGCGCATGTTCGCGCGCCACTGGACCATCGACGACAAGGGCGGCAACGGCGATTCGCTGAACGGTTTCTTCCCCGCCTGGGGCCTGGGCAACGCCCATTTCCCGGACCGACCCGGCACCGGACTGGTCGAGGGCGGCGGCTTCGATGCGGTCGGCCACTCGGGCGACGCATATGGCCTGATTTCGGTCTTCGCAGCCGACCTCGCGCGCGGCAATGGCCTGGTCATGCTGGCAGGAGGCTGTTCGGCCGATCCGGAACTGCAGAAAGGACGCTATTCGGCGCGGGCCCGCTTCGAGGAGCGCATCCTCAGCGCGCTGCACCGCCGCGCCATCGTCGGCCAACAGGCGGCAACATGATATCAACGCATCCCTATATAAGCCGGTTATGGCGCTCGACGCGACTTTCATTGGCCGCTGCGCCGGCCAGCGCATAAGCTCCACACCCACGCTAAAAAGAAGAGTTTAGAATGCAGCAAATCATCGTCATCGTCATCGGCGGCGGCGTGGTCGGTTTGACCTCGGCCTGGTGGCTGGCGCAAGCCGGCTACCGCGTCAGCCTCCTCGAACGCGCACCAGGCGTCGGCAGCGGCTCCAGCTACGGCAATGGCGGCCAGCTCAGCTACCGCTACGTGTCGCCGCTGGCCGACGAGGGCGTGCCGCTGAAGGCCCTGCAATGGATGTTCCAGGACACCGGGCCGCTGCACTTCCGGCCTGAGGCCGACCTGCGCCAGTACCGCTGGCTGGCCAGCTTCCTCGCGCACTGCCGCGCCGACGTCAACCGCAAGACCACGGCCAAGCTGCTCGAACTGGGCGAGCTCTCGCGCCAGGGCATGAAGCAGCTCGAAGTCACCGTGCCGCTCGAGGAATTCGACTGGCGCGACGCCGGCAAGCTGGTGGTCTACCGCTCGCGCGAGGTGTTCGAGAAGGCGGCCGGCAAGCCGGGCGCCGGCGAGATCTGGTCCGCCAGCGAGTGCGCCGCGCGCGAACCGGCCCTGGCGGCGGCCGAGCCGCTGCTGGCCGGCGGCATCTATAACAGCGGCGAAGCGGTGGCCGACTGCCATGCCTTCTGCGTGGCGCTGGCCGCGCGCCTGCGCGAGCATCCGCGTTTCGACGGCTTCATCCACGCCGAGGCGCGCCGCCTGGTGGCAAGCAAAGGCCGCATCACCGGCATCGAGACGGACCAGGGCATCCTCCAGGCCGACAGCTACGTGCTGGCGGCCGGCATCCAGAGCCGCACCCTCTCGGACACGGTCGGGATCTCGCTGCCGCTTTACCCGCTCAAGGGCTACAGCCTGACGGCGCCGATCCGCGCCGACGACGTGGCGCCGGAAATCAGCGTCACCGACTTCGAGCGCAAGGTGCTGTACGCCCGCATCGGCGACAAGCTGCGCGTGGCGGCCATGGTCGACATGGTGGGCGAAGACCTGAGCCACAATCCCAAGCGCGTCGAGGGCCTGACGCGCCAGGTGAAGGAAACCATGCCGCGCGCGGCGGACTATTCGCAGCTCTCGGTCTGGGCCGGCCTGCGTCCCGCCACCCCGAGCAGCGCCCCGATCATCGGCGCCACCCCCTACGGCAATTTGTGGCTGAACGTGGGCCATGGCCCGCTGGGCTTCACTTTCGCCTGCGGCAGCGCCAGCCTGCTGGCCGGCGCCATGAAAGGCGAGGCGCCGCCCTTCTCCCTGGATGGGCTGACCCTGCGCGGCTGACCCGCCACGCATACCGATCGGCCGTCTCCACCGTCGAAATGGCGGATAATGACGGCCATGTCCAAAACGACCACTCCTGGAGCCTGCCCCTGCGGCGGGCCGTCCCTTGGCGCCTGCTGCGGCCCGTTCATTGCCGGCGAAGCCCTGCCGCCCACGGCCGAAGCCCTGATGCGCTCGCGCTATACCGCGTATACGCTGAAGAACGAGCCTTATCTGCTTGCTACCTGGCATCCTACGACCCGTCCTGCAGAACCCATCATCGATGACAAGGAACCAATCCGATGGCTGGGGCTTGAGGTAAAATCTGCTTTACGTTTACGTCAACGTAAAGTAAATTCACCGGACGATCCAGACAGCGATACCGTGGAATTCGTCGCCCGCTTCAAGGTAGGCGGACGCGCGCACCGGCTTCATGAAGTGAGCCGTTTCCTGCGCGAAGCTGACTCCGAAACCGGGGAGAAGCGCTGGTATTACCTGGACGGCAGTTTCCCAAAATAAATATGGGAGGATCGAAGAACCGCAGCGAGCATCGCAAGGCTAGGCGCCCCCACCGCCAGTGCAACGCGCAGTAGGTTATTCGAACCTCCCAGAGACAGAGGACGGCAATGCCCCACATCGAGAGCAAACTCAACCCGCGCGGCGAGGACTTCAAGGCCAACGCCGCGGCCATGCAGGCCATCGTCGACGACTTGCGCGCGAAAGTGGCGCAGATGGCGCAAGGCGGCGGTGATGCCGCCAGCGCCAAGCACGTCGCGCGTGGAAAACTGCTGCCGCGCGACCGCGTGCAGATGCTGCTGGATCCGGGCACGCCCTTCCTCGAGTTCTCCCAGCTGGCCGCCTACGAGATGTACGAGGGTGCGGCACCAAGCGCCGGCATCATCACCGGCATCGGCCGCGTCGCCGGCCAGGAAGTGGTGATCGTCTGTAACGACGCCACCGTCAAGGGCGGCACCTACTACCCGATGACGGTGAAAAAACACCTGCGCGCCCAGGAGATCGCCGAGCAGAACCACCTGCCCTGCATCTACCTGGTCGACTCGGGCGGCGCCAACCTGCCGAACCAGGATGACGTGTTCCCGGACCGCGACCACTTCGGCCGCATCTTCTACAACCAGGCGAATTTGTCGGCCAAGGGCATCCCGCAGATCGCGGTGGTGATGGGTTCCTGCACCGCCGGCGGCGCCTACGTGCCGGCCATGAGCGACGAATCGATCATCGTCAAGGAACAGGGCACCATCTTCCTGGGCGGCCCTCCCCTGGTAAAAGCCGCCACCGGCGAAGTCGTCACCGCCGAAGACCTGGGCGGCGGCGACGTCCACACCCGCCTGTCGGGCGTGGCCGACCACCTGGCCCAGAACGATCTGCACGCGCTGTCGCTGGCCCGCACCATCGTGTCGAACCTGAACCGCGTCAAGCCGGTGCAGGGCGCGCTGCGCGAAAGCGTCGAGCCGAAGTACGCGCCGGAAGAGCTGTACGGCGTGATCCCGGTCGACACCCGCAAGCCCTTCGACGTGCGCGAAGTGATCGCGCGCGTGGTCGACGGCAGCGAATTCGACGAGTTCAAGGCCCGTTACGGCACCACGCTGGTGTGCGGCTTCGCCCACATCTATGGCATGAAGGTCGGCATCATCGCCAACAACGGCATCCTGTTCTCGGAGTCGGCACTCAAGGGTGCCCACTTCATCGAGCTGTGCTGCCAGCGCAAGATTCCGCTGGTGTTCCTGCAAAATATCACGGGCTTCATGGTCGGCCGCAAGTACGAAAACGAAGGCATCGCCCGCAATGGCGCCAAGATGGTCACGGCCGTCGCCACCGCCTCGGTGCCGAAGTTCACCGTCATCATCGGCGGCTCCTTCGGCGCCGGCAACTACGGCATGTGCGGCCGCGCCTTCTCGCCACGCTTCCTGTGGATGTGGCCGAACGCGCGCATCTCGGTGATGGGCGGCGACCAGGCGGCATCCGTGCTGGCGACAGTAAAACGCGACGGCATCGAAGGCAAGGGCGGCCAGTGGTCGCCGGAGGAAGAAGCGGCCTTCAAGCAGCCGATCAAGGAGCAGTACGAGCACCAGGGCCACCCCTACTACGCCTCGGCGCGCCTGTGGGACGACGGCGTCATCGACCCGGCCGACACCCGTACCGTGCTGGGCCTGGGCCTCTCGGCCGCGCTGAATGCGCCGATCGAGGAAACGAAATTCGGCGTGTTCCGGATGTAAAGGGAACTTGACATGACATACCAGACCCTCACTGTTTCCATCGACGACAAGGTGGCCGCCGTCACCCTGAACCGCCCGGACCTGCGCAACGCTTTCAACGAGCACGCCATCGCCGAACTGGCGCTGGCCTTCGATGAACTCGGCCGCAACGAGCAGGTGCGCGCCATCGTGCTGGCCGCGAACGGCCCGGCCTTCTGCGCCGGCGCCGACCTGAACTGGATGAAGAAGATGGCCGGCTACTCGCACAGCGAGAACCAGCAGGACGCCGCGCGCCTGGCCGACATGCTGCGCACCATCTACCTGTGCCCGAAACCGACCGTCGCCAAGGTGCAGGGCGACTGCTACGCCGGCGGCATGGGCCTGGTCGCAGCCTGCGACATCGTGGTCGCCAGCGAGGTGGCGCACTTCTGCCTGTCCGAAGTGAAGCTGGGCCTGATCCCGGCGACCATCTCGCCCTACGTCATCAAGGCCATGGGCGAGCAGGCCTCGCGCCGCTACTTCCTCACCGCCGAACGCTTCGATGCGCTTGAGGCCCGCCGCATTGGCTTCGCCCACGAAGTCGTCGCGCTTGACGCACTGGACGCCACCGTGGCCGGCATCGTGAAGTGCCTGGTGTCGAACAGCCCGAACGCCGTGCGTGAAGCGAAGACGCTGGTGCGCGACGTCGTGGGCCAGCCGGTCGACGACACGCTGCTGGCGGACACGGCCAACCGCATCGCGGAAATCCGCGCGTCGCTCGAGGGCCGCGAAGGCGTGGCCTCCTTCCTCGAGAAGCGCAAGCCGACCTGGCTGAATTAAGTTTACGTATCAAGTATTGGATCGATTGTGAAGCAGCAAACCTCTTCCGACTGGATCGCACGCAGCCTGCGCAGCGTGTGGCACCCCTGCACCCAGATGCAGCACCACGAAGAGGTGCCGCTGATCGCGGTCAGCCATGGCAAGGGTCCGTGGCTGTATGACCACGAAGGCCGGCGCTACCTGGACGGCATCAGTTCCTGGTGGGTCAACCTGTTCGGCCACGCCAACCCGCGCATCAATGCGGCGCTGAAGGACCAGCTGGACAAGCTGGAACACGCGATGCTGGCCGGTTTCACCCACGAGCCCGTGATCGAACTGTCGGAAAAGCTGGCCGCCCTCACCGGCCACAACCTCGGCCACGCCTTCTATGCGTCCGACGGCGCTTCGGCGGTCGAGATCGCGATGAAGATGAGCTTCCACGCCTGGCGCAATGCCGGCTATTCCTCCAAGCAGGAATTCGTTTGCCTACAGGGCAGCTACCACGGCGAGACCATCGGGGCGCTGGCCGTCACTGACGTGCCGCTGTTCAAGGATGCCTACGGCCCGCTGTTGCGCGCCTCGCACGTGGTGCCGGCGCCCGATGCGCGCAATGCGGTCGAGGGCGAGTCGGCGCAGGACGTGGCCAAACGCGCCATTCTAGATGTACGCACCCTGTTCGAGGAGCGCGCCGACAGGATCGCCGCCATCATCGTCGAGCCGCTGGTGCAGTGCGCGACCGGCATGGCGATGTACGACCCGCTCTACCTGGAACTGCTGCGCGAGCTGTGCGACCAGCACCACGTGCACCTGATCGCCGACGAGATCGCGGTCGGCTGCGGGCGCACCGGCACCTTCTTCGCCTGCGAACAGGCGGCCATCTGGCCGGACTTCCTGTGCCTGTCCAAGGGCATCAGCGGTGGCTACCTGCCGCTCTCGCTGGTGCTCACCAGCGACGCCATCTACCAGGCCTTCTACAGCGAAGACATCACGCGCGGCTTCCTGCATTCGCATTCCTACACCGGCAACCCGCTGGCCTGCCGCGCGGCGCTGGCCACGCTCGATATCTTCGAGGACGACGACGTATTGAACCGCAACCGCGAGCTGGCCACGGAGCTGACCATCGCCCTGGCGCCGCTGGCCGAGCACGAGCGCGTGCGCCACTTCCGCCAGCGCGGCATGATCTTCGCCTTCGATGCGGTGGAGCCGGACCCGGCACGCGCCTCGACCTTCGCGCGCCGCTTCTTCAGCACGGCGGTGGAGAACGAACTGCTGCTGCGCCCGATCGGCCGCACGGTCTACCTGATGCCGCCCTACGTGCTGGACGACGAGGATGTCGCCGGCCTGGCCGCGCGCACGCAGAAGGTGTTTGAATCGGTGATCGCGGGTTGAATATGGATCTGATCGCAGGAATCGACCGCAAACTCGACGCGCTGGCAGCGCAAAGCCTGACGCGCCGCCGCCGCGTGACCGACGGCGCCAGCAGCCCGCGCCAGGTCGTCGACGGCCGCGAGATGCTGGCCTTTTGCAGCAACGACTACCTGGGCCTGGCGGCGCATCCGGCCATCGTCGCGGCGCTGCGCGAAGGCGCAGACCGCTACGGCGCCGGTAGCGGCGCTTCGCACCTCGTCAGTGGCCACAGCCGCGCCCATGCACTGCTCGAGCAGCGCTTCGGCGAGTGGATGGCGCCTTACATCGACAATGCGCGTGCCCTCTACCTGTGCACCGGCTACATGGCCAACCTTGCGGTGCTGACCGCACTGGGGGCGGACGCCGATGCGCAGATCTTCTCGGAAGCGCTCAACCACGCCTCGCTGATCGACGGCGCCCGCCTGGCCAAGGCGAATGTCTCGGTCTATCCGCATGGCGATGTCGATAAACTGGAACAGCAGCTGGGCGCCAGCACGGCCGGCACCAGGATCGTCGTCACCGACAGCGTGTTCAGCATGGACGGTAACCTGGCGCCGCTGCCCCAGCTGCTGGCGCTGTGCGAACGCCACGGGGCCTGGCTGGTGGTGGACGATGCCCATGGCTTCGGCGTGCTGGGACAACATGGCCGCGGCGCGCTCGAACACTTCGCCTTGCGCTCCCCGAACCTGGTCTACATCGGCACGCTCGGCAAGGCCGCCGGCGTGGGTGGCGCCTTCGTTGCGGCGCACGCCAGCGTGATCGAGCTGCTGGTGCAGCGCGCCCGCCCCTATATCTACACCACGGCCGCGCCGCCGGCGCTGGCGCATGCGCTGCAGGCCAGCCTTGATATCATCGGCGGCGACGAAGGCGTGCGGCGCCGCAGCCACCTGGCCGCGCTGGTGGCGCAGCTGCGCGATGCGCTGCGCTTGCAGCGCTGGCAGCTGGTGCCGTCCCATACCGCGATCCAGCCGATCATCATCGGCAGCAACGAGGACGCGCTGCGCGTGGCCGCCGGCCTGCACGAACAGGGCCTGTGGGTGCCGGCGATCCGTCCGCCGACCGTGGCGCCGGGCACGGCGCGCCTGCGCGTGACCTTGTCGGCTGCGCACAGCCACGACGAAGTGGCAAGGCTGGCACGCGCACTGAACGAACTGGAAAGGGCCACCGCATGAAGAACCTGAACGAACCAGACCAGCCGGTCGCCTTGACGCCCGTGCTCACGGTGCCGGGCAGCGCCGGCGCCGCGGTCGCCACGGAAGCGCCCGCCGAGCCGCAGCCGGAAGCGCTGCCGCTGGACGCCGTGCCCTCGCGCCTCTGCTGCTTCGTCACCGGCACCGATACCGAGATCGGCAAGACCCTGGTCTCCGCCGCGATCCTGCACAAGCTGGCGTCGAGCGGGCGCCGCGCCTGCGGCATGAAGCCGGTCGCGGCCGGCGCCGAGATGCGTGACGGCGAACTGCACAACGAGGACGCCGACATGCTGCGCGCGGCCGGCAACGTGCACCTGCCAAGCAGCATCACCACGCCCTTCATGCTGAAGGAGCCGGCGGCGCCGCACATCGCCGCCGCGCTGGAAGGCGTCACCATCGAACCGGTGCCGATCCTGGCTGCCTACACCGAGATCCACGCGGCCTCGGACGCCGTCGTGGTCGAAGGCGTCGGCGGCTTCCGCGTGCCCTTCAACGACGATTTCGACAGTGCCGACCTGGCCACGCAACTGAACCTGCCGGTGATCCTGGTGGTGGGCATGCGCCTGGGCTGCATCAGCCATGCGCTGCTGACCGTGGAGGCCATCGTATCCCGAGGCCTGGTGCTGGCCGGCTGGGTCGCCAACACGGTCGACCCGGACATGCGCTTCGAGCGCGAAAACATCGACGCGCTGGAACAACGCATTCCGGCGCCGCTGCTGGGCCACGTGCCCCGCCTGCAAAACCCGACGGCGCAAGCCGCCGCAGAATATATCGACCTCGCGGGGCTGCCGGGCTGGCATTCCCCGCGCGTCCAGACTTAAGGAAAACCGAGATGTCCCAAACTAACACCGTCGCCCTCCACCGTCCTGTCGCCATCAAGCAGGCCGAGAACGCCACCTGGCCGCTGGCCGACGTGCTGGCTCTGTTCGAGCTGCCCTTCAACGAACTGATGCACCGCGCCCAGACCGCGCACCGCGCCAACTTCCCGGACGGCGACGTCGAACTGGCCACCCTGCTGTCGATCAAGACCGGCGGCTGCGAAGAAGACTGCGGCTACTGCCCGCAGGCCGCGCGCTACGACACCGGTGTGGAAGCCAAGAAGATCCTCGACCTCGACACCGTGTTGAGTGCTGCGCGCGAAGCCAAGGCCAACGGCGCGACCCGCTTCTGCATGGGCGCGGCGTGGCGCAGCCCGAAGGAGCGCGACATGGAGAAGGTCGAAACCATGGTGCGCGAAGTGAAGGCGCTCGGCATGGAAACCTGCGCCACCCTCGGCATGCTCGAAGAGGGCCAGGCCGAACAGCTCAAGAAAGCGGGCCTGGACTACTACAACCACAACATCGACACCGCGCCGGATTTTTATAACAACGTGATCTCCACCCGTGAGTACCAGGACCGCCTGGACACGCTCGGCCGCGTGCGCAGCGCCGGCCTGAAGGTCTGCTGCGGCGGCATCGTGGGCATGGGCGAGACGCGCGAGCAGCGCGCCGGCCTGATCGCCCAGTTGGCCAACCTGAACCCGTATCCGGAGTCGGTCCCGGTCAACCACCTGGTGCAGGTCGAAGGTACCCCGCTGCACGGCGTCGAGAAGCTCGACCCGATCGAATTCGTGCGCACCATCGCGGTGGCGCGCATCACCATGCCGCAGGCGCGCGTGCGCCTGTCCGCCGGCCGCCGCGAGCTGGGCGAGGCGGTGCAGGCGATGTGCTTCATGGCCGGCGCCAACTCGATCTTCTACGGCGACAAGCTGCTCACCACCGGCAACCCGGAGGCGGACGACGACCGCGTGCTGCTCGAGAAGCTGGGTCTGAAGACGCGCGCCGCGACGCTGGATTCGGCGCCGAAGGCTGCCTGCGGCTGCTGATGCACCGCGGCCGGGGAGACACGGCCGCAACCAACCAATTCGAACAACCAGAAGCGAAAGACAAACGCATGTTCACCAAAATCCTCATCGCCAACCGTGGCGAAATCGCCTGCCGTGTCGCCGCCACCGCGCGCCGCATGGGTATCCGCACCGTCGCCGTCTACTCGGAAGCCGATGCGGGCTCGAAGCACGTGGCGGTCTGCGATGAGGCGGTCCTGATCGGTCCGAGCGCCGCCAAGGACAGCTACCTGCGCGGCCAGAAGATCATCGAGGTGGCCAAGGCCCTAGGGGCCCAGGCGATTCACCCGGGCTACGGCTTCCTGTCCGAGAACGCGGAGTTTGCCGAAGCCGTGCAGGCCGCCGGCCTGGTGTTCATCGGCCCGCCGGGTTCCTCGATGCGCGCGATGGGCTCGAAGTCGGCCGCCAAGCAGCTGATGGAGGGCGCCAACGTGCCCCTGGTGCCGGGCTACCACGGCGACAACCAGGACCCGGGTTTCCTGCGCGAGCAGGCCGACCGCATCGGCTACCCGGTGCTGCTCAAGGCCAGCGCCGGCGGCGGCGGCAAGGGCATGCGCGTGGTCGAGCGCTCGGAAGACTTCGAAGCCGCGCTGGCTTCGTGCAAGCGCGAAGCGATCAGCTCCTTCGGCGACGACAAGGTGCTGGTCGAGAAATACCTGATCCGCCCGCGCCACATCGAGATCCAGGTGTTCGCCGACACCCATGGCAACTGCGTCTACCTGCACGAGCGCGACTGCTCGGTGCAGCGCCGCCACCAGAAGGTGCTGGAAGAAGCGCCGGCCCCTGGCATGACCCAGGACCGCCGCGCCGCCATGGGCGAAGCGGCCGTGAATGCCGCGCGCGCGGTCGGCTACGTGGGCGCCGGCACGGTGGAATTCATCGCCAACCAGGACGGCTCCTTCTACTTCATGGAGATGAACACCCGCCTGCAAGTGGAGCACCCGGTCACCGAAATGATCACCGGCACCGACCTGGTCGAATGGCAGCTGCGCGTGGCCTTCGGCGAGCCGCTGCCGAAGAAGCAGCATGAACTGGCGATCCACGGCCATGCGATCGAGGCGCGCATCTACGCCGAGAATCCGGAAAAAGGCTTCCTGCCGTCGATCGGCACGCTGCGCCACATGGACACGCCGCAAGCGGTCGAATTCCAGCTGGGCGCCGACGGCACGAATCCAGCCGCAGTGCGCGTGGACTCGGGCGTGCGCGAAGGCGATGCGATTTCGCCTTTCTACGACCCAATGATCGCCAAGCTGATCGTCTGGGGCGCCGACCGCACCCAGGCCCTGGCGCGCCTGTCGCAGGCCCTGGCCGAATTCCAGATCGTCGGCCTGGCGACCAACATCGCCTTCCTCAAGCGCCTGGTCGAAGGCGAGGCCTTCTCGACGGCCGACCTGGACACCGGCCTGATCGACCGCCACGGCGAAACGCTGTTTCCGGCCCCTGGCGCCGCCCCGCTGGGCGCCCTGGCCCTGGCCGCGCTGGCGCTCAGCAGCGGCGAAACCGTGCGCGGCGCGGCCAATCCGGCCGATCCGTGGGCGCAGGCACGCGGCTGGCGCATGAACAGCGCCTACCGCCGCGTGCTCTCCTTTGCCGATGAGTTCAGCGGCGACAAAGGCTACCAGGTCGGTTTGACCTATGGCGCCCACGGCTGGGACATCGACGCGGGCGGCGAGCGCCGGCCCTTGGCACTGGTGCGCCACGAAGGCGCCGAGCTGAGCATCCGCCTGGGCGAAACCTCGCTGCACGGCAGCGTGCGCCGCGACGGCGATCTGTTCCACGTGTTCACCGGCGGCCGTCATTACACCCTGTCGTACAATGACCCGATGGCGCATGCCGGCGAGCACGAGGCCGCGGGCGGGCGCCTGACCGCGCCGATGCCGGGTAAAGTGGTGGCGGTGCTGGCCTCGTCCGGCAAGGAAGTGAAGAAGGGCGAGCCGCTGGTCATCATGGAAGCGATGAAGATGGAGCACACGATTTCCGCGCCGAGCGACGGCCTGGTGGAAGAAGTGCTGTACCAGGTCGGCGACCAGGTGGCGGATGGCGCGCCGCTGCTGGCCTTCAAGGCCGCGGCGTAACACCAACACAAGAATAAAGAGGGGGAGACCATGCGCATACTCCTGTTCCGTGGAGACGGCGTGATCGAGCCATGGGTGCGCGAATTCGCCGCCCTCATGCCGCAGGTGGAGACCGTCGCATGGAAAGAAGGCGCCGCCCTGCCGCCCTGCGACTACGCGGTGGTATGGAGCCCCACGCCGGCCCTGCTGGACCAGCTCGCGCACGTGCGCGCGATCTTCCTGATGGGCGCCGGCGTCGACGCCCTGCTCAAGCTGGGCGAGGCCTTGCCACCGGTGCCGATCGTGCGCCTGGGCGATGCCGGCATGGGCGTGCAGATGGCGGAATACGTGTCCCATGCGGTGCTGCGCTACTACCGCCACTTCGACGACTACGAACAGCAGGCCCGCCACGGCGTCTGGGATCCGCTGCCGCTCACGCCTAAGGAAGAATTCGCGGTCGGGATCATGGGCCTGGGCAGGCTCGGCCTGCCGGTGGTCGAGGCGATGCGCCTGTTCGGCTTCCCGGTGCGCGGCTGGAGCCGCACGCCCAAGGACATCCCCGGCGTCGAATGCTTCCATGGTGAGGAAGGGCTGGAGCCCTTCCTGCGCGGCACCAAGGTGCTGGTATGCATGCTGCCGCTCACGCCCGAGACGGCCAACCTGCTCGACCGCCACAACCTGGGCAAGCTGCAGCCGGGCGCCTATCTCATCAACGTCTCGCGCGGCGCCATCCTGGCCGAGCCGGACCTGATGACCCTGATCCGCTCCGGCCAGATCGCCGGCGCCACGCTCGACGTGTTCCGTCACGAGCCGCTGCCGGCGCCGCACCCGTTCTGGAACGAGCCGCGCATCAGCATCACCCCGCATATCTCGGCGCTCACCGTGCGCCACGACGCCGTGCGCCAGATCGCCGACAAGATCGCGAGGCTGGAGAGCGGCCAACCCGTCGACGACATCGTCGACCGCGATCTAGGATACTGAAAGAATGAACCAAGCCAGCCTGCCGAAGAAGGTAAAGATTGTCGAAGTGGGGCCGCGCGACGGCCTGCAGAACGAGAAGGAAGCGCTGTCCGCCGAGGTGAAAATCGAGCTGGTCAATCGGCTGGCGCGCGCGGGCTTTCCCAACGTCGAGGCGGCTTCTTTTGTGTCGCCCAAGTGGGTGCCGCAGATGGCCACCAGTGCGGAAGTCATGGCCCGCATCGAGCGCCTGCCGGGCACGATCTACTCGGCGCTGACGCCGAACATGCAGGGCTTCGAGGCGGCGCTGGCCGCCAAGGCGGATGAAGTGGTGATCTTCGGCTCGGCCTCGGAAGCCTTCTCGCAGAAGAACATCAACTGCTCGATCGCCGAGTCGATCGCACGTTTCGAGCCGGTGGCAAAAGCCGCCAAGGCCAACAATCTGCGCCTGCGCGCTTCGATCAGCACGGCCTTCGGCTGCCCCTACCAGGGCGAGGTGCCGTTGGAAAGCGTGGCCGACGTGGTGCGCCGCATGCGCGACCTCGGCGTGGATGAAATCGATATCGCCGACACCATCGGCGTGGCGACCGCGCGCAAGACCCAGGCCGTGATGCTGCGCGCGGCGCAGGAATTCCCCCTGGAACTCCTGTCCGGCCACTTCCACGACACCTATGGACAGGCGCTGGCCAACATCTACGCGGCGCTGGAAGTCGGCGTGGCCATCTTCCACTCGTCGGTGTCGGGCCTGGGCGGCTGCCCGTATGCGAAGGGCGCGACCGGCAACGTCGCCACCGAGGACGTGCTCTACCTGATGAACGGGCTGGGGATCGAGACCGGGATCGACCTCGACCAGGTGGTGGATGCGGGGCAGTTCATCTCGCAGCAGCTGGGGCGCAAGGGCGCGAGCCGCGCCGGGAATGCCATTGCGGCGAAACGCGCCGGCTGAACACACCCGACAACGAAAAAAGCCGACAGTTTTCACTGTCGGCTTTTTCTTGAAACTGGTCGGAGTACAAGGATTCGAACCTTGGACCCCCTGGTCCCAAACCAGGTGCGCTACCGGGCTGCGCTACACTCCGAAGACGAAGATCATAACGCGTCGGCCAAACCAGGTCAAGGCTTAAGGGCAAAATAAGCAGCTCACCGTATTCTCTGGCGCATTATTCATGATTGTGCGGACAATATTGTGTATCTAGCAGTCCATGACAGCCTGCATGAGGGTAAGCGGCAGGAGCACAGGCGCTTCCTGGCCGGTGTCGGGGTGTCCGTGACTGTGCACATTCTCTTGATGCTTGCCTATCGCACTACTGGGCCAGCTCCGGTCCCCGCCGTGCCTGAACCGCCCTCTTTCATTACTGTGCGAATCGCGCCGCCGCTGCCGGCGCCGGCGCCGCCGCGCGCCGAGCCGGCAGCGCGACAGCGCAGCGCAGCGCCAGCGGCACGCAGCGCACGCAACGACCGTAAGTCGACGCCGCAAGCCGTGATTGCGGTTCCGGCATCACCCGAACAGGAAGACGCGCCGGATGTCTTCACGGTGCAACAGGCGGACGAACCGGCGCCAGGCGAGGCGCCCCAGTTCGACATGAACGTCGCCAGGCAGACAGCGCGACAACTGGCAGGTCAAACAAAACTGGGCCGCGAAGGACATGCGAACGCGCAATTCCCCGATCCGCCCCTGGAAACGGAATCGAAGCTCGGCAAGGCCATCAGCAGGGCCAAGCGCCGCAACTGCAAGGACGGCATCCCCGGTGGATTGCTGGCGCCGCTGTTCCTGGCCATGGACAAGAAGGACCACGGCTGCAAGTGGTAAGGCCTTACGCGCCCTTCTTCGGCTTCAGGTAGCCGTGCATGTCCAGCCAGCGCGCGAAGCCGTCGAACCAGCCGGTGCTGGTGGTCGTCTTCTGGTACATGCCGAAGCCGTGGCCGCCCTGCTCGTAGAGGTGGAACTCCACCGGCCGCTTGGCGGCGCGCCAGCTGTCGACCAGGCCATAGCCGGCATTGCCGAACAGCGGATCGTCCGCGGCAAGGGCGATGAACAGCGGCGGCGCGTCAGGCGGCGCCTTCATCGGGCTGAGTGGGCCGTAGACGTTCCCGATGAAGGCGGGTTTGGCGTCCTGCCCATGCAGCGCGGTGGCCATGGTCAGCATCGCGCCGGCAGAAAAGCCGACCATGCCGATGCGCTCGGGATCCACCCGCCACTCCTTGGCGCGCGAGCGCACCAGCGCGAAAGCCGCGCGCGCATCGGCGATCTGCGGCGCCAGGGTCACGGCGGGATCCTGCTGCGACGCTCGCCGGGCCGCCTGCGCGCCCGCCGAGAACATCTGCGCCATCGAGCGCCCGAATTCCCCCATGTCCTGCGGCGTCTGGTTGAGGCGGTACTTCAGCACGAAGGCCGCCACGCCCTTGTCGGCCAGCGCCCGGGCCACGTCCCAGCCTTCGTTATTCATCGACAGCGTGCGAAAGCCCCCGCCCGGCGCGACGATCACCGCGGCGCCGGTCGCCTTTCCGGGGGCCGGCAGGAAGGGCGTCAGGGTCGCCAGCGTGACGTTGCGGGCGAACACGCTGCCGTACTGGCTGTGCCAGCTTTCCTTCACGCTCGCGCCCGGCAGCTCGCCGGTCCCCAGCACGATCGCGTCCGGCTGCGCCGGGATCGCGATCGGCGTCATCTTGTCGTCCTGCGCCAGCGCCGGCACGGCCAGGGCGCAAGCCAGGCCGGCTACCCCGGCAGCCAGGCCCATGCGGATTGTCCTCATCATGTGTTTTCTCCTCTCCAACGGTTACTTCCAAGCACTGCAGTTTTATAATGGTTGCGCTAACATTCTGCGGCAATTCCTTGGCAAGGGACCAATAACTTTTTATCGCATGCCGATATCCGAATTGGTATCAGGGGCTGCTGCAGTAGAATGCCTTGGAAGCCGGTTGCACCGACCGGCAAGGCAAGAACAGGAATCAAGATGGCAAAGAAGGAAGAACTGGACGAAGAAACGCTGGCCTTCATCGGCTGGCTCACCGAAGTGGAGAAATTCCTGGTCGCCGGCGGCGCCACCGTCAGGCAGGCCCAGGACCATATCGAAGAACAGGTCGAATGGTTCACCGACCAGTTCTACGATGGCTTGAGCCCTGAAGAAGCCGCGAAAGAGGCGCTCGCCTGAAGGCTTGACGCGGCCTGTCAGGCCTGCGCCAGCAGCTGCACAGGCGGCCTGCCCGCACCAAAGTGACCGGCCGCGCCAGTACCCTTGAGGCCCTGCGTACGCAGGCGGAAGGCGCCGACCGCCTGCGCCAGGCTGTGCGCTTCCTCGCGCAGCGCCTGGGCCGCGGCGGAGGCCTGCTCGACCAGGGCCGCGTTCTGCTGGGTGGCATGGTCCATCTGGATGATCGCCTGGTTCACCTGTTCGATGCCGGTGGCCTGCTCCTGGCTGGCCGCCATGATCTCGGCCATGATGTCGGCGACGCGGCCGACGCTGCGGACGATCTCTTCCATCGTGGCGCCGGCCTGCTCCACCAAGGTCGAGCCTTCGCTCACCGTCCGTATCGAATCCTCGACCAGCGTCTTGATTTCCCTCGCAGCCGCGGCGCTGCGCTGGGCCAGGTTGCGCACCTCGCCGGCCACCACCGCGAAGCCGCGTCCCTGCTCACCCGCGCGCGCGGCCTCCACCGCGGCATTCAGGGCCAGGATATTGGTCTGGAACGCGATGCCGTCGATGACGCCGGTGATGTCGCCGATGCGCGCCGCCGAGGCGTCGATCGCGGCCATGGTGTCCACCACCTTCGCCACCACCTGCCCGCCCTGGTTCGCCACCGCCGACGCCGACTGCGCCAGCCCGTTGGCCTGGCGCGCATTGTCGGCATTCTGCTTGACGGTCGAGGTCAGCTCTTCCATCGAAGCCGCGGTCTCCTCCAGCGAAGCCGCCTGCTGTTCGGTACGCGCCGACAGGTCCAGGTTGCCGGCCGCGATCTGGCCGGAGGCGGTGGCGATGGTGTCGGTGCCGCCGCGCACCCGTCCGACGATGGCGGCCAGCCCTTCGTTCATGTCGCTCAGCGCCTGCATCAGGCGGCCGGTCTCGTCCCGCCCCTGGACGTCGATGTCCCGGGTCAGGTCGCCGTCGGCCACGGCACCGGCGATCCGCACCGCCTGCTCGAGCGGACCGACGATGCCGCGCACCAGCACCACCCCGACCGCGCCGGCCAGCAGCAGGCCCAGGATCATGCCGCCCAGGCAGACCGCGCGCACCACTTCGAACTGGCGGCGCGAGGCCTCGTTCGACTGCCTGGCCTCGTCGAGCTGCAGCTGGATGAGCGCATCGATGGCGGTGGCGGCGGGCCGGAACAGCGCCACCAGCGGACCGTGCACGATCTGGCGCGCAAGCTCCAGGTCCCCGGCGCGCAGGGCCGCGGCGGCGGGCTGCAGGCCACGCTCGACGAAGGCTGCGCGCGCCTGCAGGAAGCGCGCGGCGGCTTCCTGCTCCTGACCTGCCAGGCTAGATCCGGTGTAGGCCTTCCACTGTTCGTCGATCACGGCCTTGTTGCGCTCGATGTCGTCGAGCAGGGCCGGCACGTGGGCAGCATCGGCCGTCAAGGCCTCGGAGACGTTGAACTGGTTGCGGTTCAGCCTGCGCACGATCTGGTCGAGCTGGCCCAGGCGGACCAATCGGTCGGCGTACAGGGACTGCAGCTCGTCGTTGGCCTGTCCCAGGCTGAACAGCCCGACGGTCGCGCCGATGACCAGTTCGATGCCGAGCAGGGAGAGCACGAGCAGGAGGCGGAGCTTGATGCTGAGTTGATTGAATAGACGCATAGGATGGACTCTTACATGGTTGAACACAGGGCCGGCGCTTCCTCCGCCAGCAGGCGCGCTACCTCGTCGGGCCAGACAGGCCGGCTGAAGTAATACCCCTGGATTTCATCGCAGCCGTTTTCCTTCAGGAAGGCCACCTGCTCCGCCGTCTCCACGCCCTCCGCGACCGCCGACAGGCCGAGCGAATGGGCCAGGGTGATGATGGCGCGGATGATGGCCGCGCCGGTAACATCGCCTTCCATGTCCCTGACGAAGGCGCGATCGATCTTCAGCACGTCGAGCGGGAAGCGCTTCAGGTAGCTCAGCGAGGAATAGCCGGTGCCGAAGTCGTCGATCGACACGGTCACGCCGAGCTCCCTCAGCGAGCGCAGCAAGTCGGCGGCGTCCTCGGTGTCGTGCATGACGGTGCTCTCGGTGATCTCGAGCTCCAGTCCGGCCGGCGCCAGGCCGCTGTCCTCGAGCGCGCTGCGCACCCGCCCGGCCAGCCCGGGCTGCTGGAACTGCCGCGCCGACAGGTTGACCGACACGCGGCCGCCGAACAGGCCTTGCGCGCGCCATGCGGCGGCGCAGGTGCAGGCTTCGCGCAGCACCCACAGGTCGAGCTCATTGATCAGGCCGCTCTCCTCGGCCAGCGGAATGAAGCGCGCCGGCGACAGCAGGCCGAGTTCCGGATGGCGCCAGCGCACCAGGGCCTCGACGCCGACCATATGCCCGTCCTTCATGCTGATGCGCGGCTGGTACTGGAGCACGAATTCCTTGCGCTCGATGGCATGGCACAGCATGGTTTCCAGGTCGACCCGTTCGCGGATCGCGCCGCCCATGCGGGGCATATAGAAGCACAGGTGCGCCGGTCCTTCGTGGCGTGCGCAGGCGCTCGCCACTTGCGCCATGTGCAGGAGCTGGGGCGCCTGGCAGGGCTCGGGCGGCAGGACCGCAATGCCCACGCTGGCCGACAGGAACACGCAGTGCCCGCCCGGCGCGAACGGCAGGCGCATGCATTCCTGCAGTCCCCTGGCGAGCGCCGTCGCGCCGTCGCGGCCGGCCTGCCTGCACACGACGATGAATTCGTTGCCGCCCTGGTGCGCGAGCAGGTCGTCCGGGCCCAGCCGCGCAGCCAGGCGCGCCATGCATTCGTGCAGCACCTCGTCGCCCCCGGCCCAGCCATAGTGGCTGTTGATCTTCCTGAAGCCGTCGATGTCGAGCACGATCACGGCCACCGAGCCGCCGTCGCGACGTGCGGCATCGATCGCTTCGGCCAGCACGTCCAGCGCGTGGCGCCGGTCCGGCAACGGGGCGGGCGCGTCTGGCGCGGATGGAGAGCACGAGGCAGGTTCCGGACGGTGTCCCACACCCGGTTCCGGCACGCGGCGCGCCCGCACCACCAGGATGATGGCCGCGCCGGCGCTCACGCCGACCGCGAAGGCCAGCAAGCTCGCGCAGCTCAGGGCCAGCCCCAGGGCGAGCACGGCCAGCAGGGCGCCCAGGATCACCAGGCGCAGGCCGCCCGGCATACGGTGCAGCAGTGTCCTCATGTCGACGCGTCCACGTATCCGCCGCGCAGCCGCCGTTCGATCTCGGCTGCCGGCGCCGGCTTGCCGAACCGGTATCCCTGCAGGTGGCGGCAGCCGTGCGCTTCCAGGAAAGCCTGCTGCTCCGCGCTTTCGACGCCCACGGCCACCACGTCCAGCTGCAGCGAGCCGGCCAGCGCGATCACCGCATGGACGATGGCGGCCGCGTCGCTGTCGCCCGGGATATCGGCGACGAAGGAACGGTCGATCTTCAGGCCATGGATCGGGAAGCGCTTGAGGTTGGCCAGGCTCGAGTAACCGGTACAGAAATCGTCGATGGCCAGCTGGATGCCCATGTTCGACAGGCGCACCATGGCCTCGGCCGCGGTGCCCGGACTTTCCATCAGGAGGGTCTCGGTGATCTCCAGCGTCAGCGCGTTCGGGTCGCAGCCCGACGCTTCCAGCAGCTGCTCCACCTGCGCGGCGATGTCCTGCTGGTGGAACTGGCGCGCCGAGACGTTCACGCTCATGCGCAGCGGCGCGAGGCCCATGCGGGCGAACTCCGCCAGCTGGCGCATCGCGGTGGCCAGCACCCACTCGCCGATCGGCACGATCAGGCCGGTTTCTTCCGCCAGCGGGATGAAGTCGGCGGCCGGCAGGACCTCGACGCCGTCGACCTCCCAGCGCAGCAGGGCTTCCAGCCCGACGATGCGGCCGCTGGCGATGTCGACCTGGGGCTGGTAGTACAGGCGCAGTTCCTCGCGCTGCAGCGCGCGCTGCAGCCTTGCCTCGACATGCAGGTGCTCTTCGGCACGCATGCCCATGTCCTCGGTATAGAAATGGAAGTGGTTGCCGCCGTTCGCCTTGGAGCGGTACATGGCGGTATCGGCGGCCTTGAGCAGGGCCGTCGGGTCCTGCCCGTCGCGCGGATAGAGCGCGATGCCGATGCTCCCGGTGGGGAACAGCTCGTTCCCGGCCAGCATCAAGGGCTGGAACAGCTCCGACAGCACCTTCTGGGCCACCAGGGCCGCGTCGCCGCTACTCGCCAGGTCCGGCAGCACCACGACGAATTCGTCGCCGCCCTGGCGCGCCACGGTGTCGCTCTCGCGCAGGCTGTGGCTCAGGCGGCGCGCGATCTCGATGATCATCTGGTCGCCCGCCTCGTGCCCGAGACTGTCGTTGACGTGCTTGAAGCGGTCGAGGTCGACGAACATCACCCCGACCAGGCGTCCGCTGCGCTGGGCCTGGGAGATCGCGTGCGCGAGCCGGTCCTGCAGCAGGATGCGGTTCGGCAGCCCGGTCAGCGCGTCGTGGTTCGCCATGCGCAGCAAGGCCTCCTCGGCCTCCTTCCTGCGCGAGATGTCCTCGACCGCGATGATCAGGCGCAGCTGGCCGCTGACGGCTTCGCGCATCGCGGACGCGCTGACCGTCACCCAGACCGGGTTGCCGCGCTTCGAGATGAAGCGTGTCTCGCGCTGGAAGTCGCGGATCTCGCCGTCGATGAGCTGCCGGAACAGCGCACGGTCTTCCAGCAGGTTGCTCTGGTAGGTGATCTGGTAAAGGAAACGCTGGAGCAGCTCGATCTCGGTAAAGCCGACGATCTGGGTCAGCTTGCGGTTGACCCGCACGAAGCGGCCTTCGCGCGACAGCAGGGCAATGCCGACCGCGGCCTGGGAGAAGGTCAGGCGGAAGAATTCCTCGCTTTCCTGCAGGCGCAGGCGGGCCTGGCGCTTGAAGGTGACGTCGTGGCCGATCAGCAGCAGGATCTTCTCGTCGGCCTGCCTGGTGCGGCGGATGTTGAATTCGAAATAGCGCACCCCGTCGGCATGGCCGTCGACCGTGACGACGATACCGTCCTGCGGCGCGCCGGATGCCAGCGCGGTGGCCATGCGTTCGGCCAGCTCGGGCGAAGGCAGCAGCGATTCCAGCCAGGGGTTCGCCTCGAGCGCATCGTCCGGGATGCCGAGCATGTCCCGCATCGTCGCATTCATCGAGCGGATCCGGCCGGAGGCATCGGTGACGATCAGCCCGGCCGGCATGCCGCCGATGACCTGTTCCAGGTAGTTCTGGTGCTGGACCACGCTGCGCCGGTCGGCGTGGGCATAGGTGTCGAGGGCCAGGCCCATGTCCAGGCAGACGACCTTGAGCACGCTGTTGAACATCGCCCGGAAGCGTTCCGGCTCGGCGTGGAACTGCTTCCACAGGAGGTCGAACATGCCCGCCACGTACTTGCGGTAGGCCCCGATATACCATTTCGGCTCCAGCCCGATGCGCTGGTGGACCAGCCCGACCCGCAGGCGGTCGCGGATGTAGGCGTCGTCGTAGTCGCCCGAAGTCAGGCTGCGGAAATAGGCGGCCTGCGAGTGCTTCAGGCGCTGGACGGTGCCGTCGTCCTTCACCAGCTGGCGCAGCTGCGGAAAACCGAGGATGTGCTCGTAGAAGTCGTCCGAGAAGGTGTCGGTGTCTTCCACGGCCAGGCCGTGCAGCTCGCGCAGCAGGGCGAGATCGTCCGGGCGCAGGTCGAGGAAGGCCATGCGTTCGGCCACCTCTTGCTGGTCGAGTCCAATTTCGCGTCCGATCGTGTCGACCGTTTCATCTAATGCGTTGGTCGGCATTGACCTCACAAGCTGCTGCACATGCTGCACCATAGCGATACCCATCGTCGTTGATTGAAGCCACAAAAGAACGCCATTGCCAACAGGCATGTCGTTGATTACTCAGCAATCGATCCGGAAGGGTGCTCGAACGAGCGGGAATGCCACTGGCTTTGAGTGAACTACGGTAGCGATGCGAGTTCTCGCGGTTAACACCTTAATTCATGATTCCCACAAGATATTTAAGTGAATACAGAGCAATATTGTAGGTACGCAATTTATGCCGATCAAACCATTTGCTTGATCTGAATCAAAAATTGCTTAACTAAATTTCCATTCACATGACGGCGTGACAACGCATTGCGCTGCCCGGCACAGGAAATGGAGAGGGAAACAGGGGGGAGGCCTGGGCGGAGAGCCCAGGCCAGGGAAAAAGGGGCAAGACTATTGCAGGCGGGCGGCCGGGACCATCACTCGCCCTTGATCTGCAGGGCGCGCTCATACAGCGCATTCTTCTTGCGCCCGGTGATCTGCGCCGCCAGGTTCGCGGCCTGCTTGACCGAGCATTCGCCCAGCAGGATCTGGAGGATGCGTTCCGCCTCGGCATCCTGCGCATCGGTTTCCAGGGTGGCCCCTTCCACCAGCACGACGAATTCGCCGCGCTCGCGGTGCTGGTCGGCCGTGACCCAGGCCCGTGCCTCGCTCAGCGGGCAGCGGTGCACTTCTTCGAACATCTTGCTCAACTCGCGCGCGAACACCACCTGGCGGGTCGGCTCGAACACGCTCATCAAGCCTTCGACGCACTCGACGATGCGGTGCGGCGCTTCGTAGATGACGAGGGTCGAGGTCTCGCGCGCCAGCTCGGCCAGCGCGCTTTCGCGCTGCTTCGATTTTGCCGGCAGGAAGCCGACGAAATGGAAGCGGTCGTTCACCAGGCCGCTGGCCGACAGGGCCGCGATCGCCGCCGACGGTCCCGGCAGCGGCACCACGTTCAGCCCGGCCGCGCGCACCGCATCGACGATCTTCGCCCCCGGGTCGGAGACGGCCGGCGTGCCCGCATCCGACACCAGGGCCACGCGCTGTCCGGCCTGCAGGCGCTCGACGATCTTGTCGGCCACCTCGCGCTCGTTGTGCATGTGCGCGGCGATGGTCTGCTTGCTCAAGCCAAAGCGCTGCAACAGCGCGCCGGTCTTGCGGGTGTCTTCACAGGCCACGACATCGGCGAGCGCCAGCAGGTGCAGTGCGCGCAGCGTGATGTCGGTGACGTTGCCGATCGGTGTAGCCACGACATACAGCGTTGCGGTAGGATAGGACTGCTGGGCCGCTTCGCCCATGACGGGAAGCCGGGCGATGTCGATGGTCTGCTGTTCTGTCATAAGGGATTCCGATGTTGAAGAAGAAGAATATCAGGGCGCTGCTGGCGACGGCCGCGCTGGGTGTATTGGCGTCGTCACTGGCGGGCTGCAGCAGCACGCCGATGCCGCCGGACAGGGGCTGCGGCGTACCGGGCGGATTTTGCGCGCCCGCAGCGCCGAGTGCAAGCCCGCCACCTGCCGAACCCGGCTATACGCCCCCGCCGGCGTCCGCCCCGGTCCGCACCAATCCGGTCGAACTCGGGCCTTCCGATGGCCGTCCGCTGGCATCGAGCCTCCCCCGCACGGGCGTGCAAGGAGTACGTATTGCCCTGCTGCTGCCCATGCAATCCGACGCATTCGCCCAGCCTGCCGAAGCGCTGCGCGCCGGCTTCATGGCCGGCTACGAACGCGACCGCAGCGGCGTGACCGTCAACCTGGTTTCCACCAGCGATTCCGCGCAGGCCACGCTCGATGCCTATGCGCGTGCCAGCGAACAGAACGACATCGTGGTCGGCCCCCTCACCCGCCCTGCCGTGGCCGCGCTGGCCATCAGCGGCACCGTGAGCAAGCCGACCATTGCCCTGAATCACCCGCAGACCAATGGTCCGCTGCCGCGCCAGATGCTGGTGGTTGGCCTGTCGCTCGAAGAAGAAGCCAGCCAGGTGGCCGACTGGGCCGCCGCGGAACAGCCGGGCGGGCGCGCCCTGGTGCTGACTGGAAAGACCGCATGGAGCAACGCCTGTCGGGCGCCTTCGCCGCGCGCTGGGCGCAGCTGGGCCTGAACAATGCCACCGTCGAACTGCCCAGCAGCGACGGCTATGTGGATCCGAACGCGCTGGCCGAGCTGCGCGCGCGCATGCAGGTCGACCAGCCGCAACTGGTGTTCGCCGCCCTCGACCCGGTCCAGTTGCGCCAGGTGCGCAGCGCCATCGGCACCTCGCTGCCGACCTATGGTACCGGCTCGATTAACCCGGGCCCGGACCCGACCGTGGGCGGCCCGGAACTGGCCGGGGTGCGCATCCTCGACCTGCCCTGGACCGTGCAGCCGGAGAATCCCCTGGTGGCAAGCTATCCGCGCTGGAGCGGCGAGACCGGCGGCTACGACATGAAGCGCCTGTACGCCCTCGGCATCGACGCCTACCGCATCGCCCGCGAACTGGCCGCACGTCCCGACGCCCGCTTCGAACTGGATGGCGTGACCGGCCGCCTGTCGATCGACATGGGCGCCGGCGCAGGGGGCTTCCGGCGCGTCGAAACCGGCACGGTGTACCGTGACGGCATCTACGAAACGGTCGCCTTCGGGCGCTAAGAAACTTTACTGGGATAGCTTCTACCATGTGGCCGCTGCGTCTGTCACCGCGGCAAGCCCAGGGCCGCGACTGGGAGCGGGTCGCCCTGCTCTACCTGCGACGCCACGGCTTGCAGCCGGTCGAAGAGAATTTTCGCTGCAAGGGCGGCGAAATCGACCTGGTCATGCGCGATGGCGATACCCTGGTGTTCGTCGAGGTGCGCCAGCGTGCCGATCGCGAACACGGCGGCGCTGCCGCCAGCATCACTCCCGCCAAGATCCGCCGCCTGGTGCGCGCGGCCCAGGTGTACTTGTTGCGTTTTCCCGTCACGCCGCCTTGCCGCTTCGATGTCGTCGCCATCGATGGTGACCAGCTGGAATGGCTGCAGAATGTAATTAATTAAGCATCTTTAAATGTAAGCAATTTTTACTGTGGTTGCCCGACCCGGGTTGCCACTGCACTATAATTCTCGGCTATGAACACTCAACGCATCCTCGCTCACTTCCAGGAGAGCGCCGATCTCAAGATGAAATCGGCTGCTGCCCTGGCACAACCCATTTCGCAGGCCGTCGAACTCATGTTCGGCGCCCTGTCCAACGGCAACAAGATCCTGGCCTGCGGTAACGGCGGTTCCGCCGCCGACTGCCAGCACTTCGCTGCCGAGCTCGTCGGTCGCTTCGAACGCGAGCGCTTCCCGCTTCCGGCCATCGCGCTGACCACCGACACCTCGATCATGACGGCGGTCGGCAACGACTACAGCTTCAAGGAGATCTTCTCGAAGCAGGTGCAGGCCTTCGGCCAGGCCGGCGACGTCCTGCTGGCGATCTCGACCTCGGGCAATTCGGCCAACGTGCTGGCCGCGGTCGAGGCGGCGCTGGAGCGCGAGATGCGCATCGTCGCCTTCACCGGCAAGGACGGTGGCGCGCTGGCGAAGATGCTGACCGACGCCGACATCCATATCAACGTGCCCCACGCACGCACCGCGCGCATCCAGGAAGTCCACCTGTGCGCGATTCACTGCATCTGCGACGGCATCGACGTCGCACTGTTCGGAGGAGAAGAGGAATGACCAAACTGCGCCCGCTGGCCGGCCTGCTGTCCAAAATCGTCCTGGGTACCGCGCTGGCGGCATCGCTGTCGGGCTGCGTGGCCATGGCCGTGGGCGGTGCCGCCACGGCCGTCCTGTCGGCCAACGACCGCCGCACCCTCGGCATGCAGACCGAGGACAAGGCGATCAACGTCAAGGCCGAGCTCAAGCTGCGCGAGCTCACCGGCGAGAACGGCCACATCAACGTCACCAGCTACAACCGCAAGGTGCTGCTGACCGGCGAAGTGCGCGATGACGCGATGAAGCAGGCGGCCGAGCGCGAAGTGCGCGCGATCGACAACGTGGTCTCGGTGATCAACGAGCTGGAGATCGCCGGCCCATCGAGCTATACCTCGCGTTCGAACGACGCCCTGATCACCACCAAGGTCAAGGCCAGCCTGGTCGACAAGAAGACCGTCTCGGCCACCGCCTTCAAGGTGACCACCGAGCGCGGCATCGTCTACCTGCAGGGCCTGGTTACCGCGCGTGAAGGCAATATCGCCGCCGACGTCGCCAAGGGCGTGCCGGGCGTGGTCAAGGTCGTCAAGATCTTTGAATACATCGCCGACGAAGACCCCCGCGCCAACCAAACGGCGCCAAGCCAGGGTTAATCCCAACGGCAGGACTGCGGTCCTGCCGTTTTTTTATCCGCTCCCATCATGACCGTTCAGACTTCCTCCCGTTCCTGGATCAAGCCCGCCGCCGCTGCCGCCGTGGTGCTGGCCCTGGCCGGCATCGGCTACGCCTCCTTCACCAGCGCCCCGCCCGCGCCGAACGTCACCTTCATCAGCATCGCCGGCGACAAGATCAGTACCGAGTCCCTGCGCGGCAAGGTGGTGATGGTGAACTTCTGGGCAACCTCCTGCGTCACCTGCGTCAAGGAGATGCCGCAGATGGTCGAGACCTACAACAAGTACAAGGCGCAGGGCCTGGAGTTCGTGGCGGTCGCAATGCAATACGACCCGCCCAACTACGTGCTGAACTTCACCGAGACCCGCCAGCTGCCCTTCAAGGTCGCCATCGACTCGGCCGGCGACATCGCGAAGCAGTTCGGCGACGTCACGCTGACCCCGACCACTTTTGTCATCGACAAGCAGGGCAGGATCATCAAGCAGTACGTGGGCGAGCCGGACTTCCCGACCCTGCACAAGCTGATCGAGAAAGAGCTGGCTTCTTAAGCCTTGGGGTACAAAATCATCTGGGTGCAGCGGAACAGGGCGATGGTCTTGCCGCTGTCCTTGTCGGTGACCACGGCATCCCACACCTGCGTGGTGCGTCCCAGGTGCACGGCGGTCGCCACGACGGCGATGGTGCCCTGGCGCGCGGTGCCCAGGTGGTTCGACTTCAATTCGATGGTGGTGAAGCTGTGCGCGCCTTCCGGCAGGTGGGCGATGCAGGCGTAACCGGCCGCGGTGTCGGCCAGCGTGACCACGCTGCCGGCATGCAGGTAGCCGTTCGGGGCCAGCAGGTGGGGCTGCACGGGCAGCTCGGCGCAGACGCGGCCTTCCGCGACTTCGGTGATCCGGATGCCGAGGTGGCCCGGCAGGAAGGACTTGCCGAAGTCGTTGAAGGAGTCAGGGGTGTACTTGGGGTTCATGGCGGGTACTGTCGTTAAAAAAAGCGGCATCGTACACTGCCCGGGGTGAAGCGGGCCACTAGCGCCTGCGCTTGCCCCCGCTAGAACCGCCGCGCTGCCGTGCCGCCGTGTTCTGCTGCTGCAGCATCGAATCGACCCGTTCGGATGCCTCGCGCGCCAACTGCTGCGCCAGTTCGATGCTCGGGAAGTGTTCCGGCTCCCGGTAGCCCAGCCAGGCGTAGGCGGAATACATGCGGCAGGTATCCTCGACCTCCTGCAGGTTCATGTAATACAGCTCCTGGGTAGGCGGCTGCAGCTTGCACACCTTCTTCTTGGCCAGCGACAGCGCCCAGTGCTCCCAGGCGCTCTGCAGTACCGGCACCCGGCTCGAGATCGGCACCAGCGACAGCATGAACTTCTCGGCCACGGACAGCGGCAGCGTGTCGAGCCATTCGGCCCGCTCGTTCTGCTCCTCCGTGATGCGCGGATAGAAGAAGCCGTCCGGTACGTCGATGTTGTGCACGAAGCGCTTCAAGAGCTTCACCAGCGAGGTCTCGCCCGTCACCGAGGAGATGCGGTGCAGCTGCTCGAGCGAAGGCGCGACCGCGAAGCCGGTGGCCGCCACCGGCGGAATCTTTTCCTTCATCAGCGCGCGCATCACCTGGTGGGTGTCGTCGTCGTAGCCCGCGACAAAACCCTCCTCGTGCACGCCGTAGCGCCCTGCCCGGCCGGCGATCTGCTTGGCCAGCGCCGCCGAGATCTCTTCTTCCTCATAGCCGTTGTACTTGACGGCGGTCGTCATCACGATGCGCGCGATCGGCATGTTCAATATCACCCCTAGTTTCTATTTCATAGTTCTAGGTTTTGCGCTGATTTTGGACGTGCGCAGCACGAATTTCAGCTCGATTTCGCGGTTTTGTTTCCGCTTTCTCTCGGCGGAGGCGCTATCTGTACCCCCTTATTACTTCATATTTCATGGTTAGTTACTTGCGTAAAAAGGTCAGCGCAGCACTACGGAAGCTGCGCTTACTGGACGCTGTGAAGACCATCCGTTTCAGAGAACCTGCTCATTCCAATGGACGGCATAGAGACTGCCTTATGCCTGTCTCAATGTGGGGAAGTTGGCGGAGTTATCAGCCGGGCGAGCCTTACAATCTGTGTCGTTTACTATAGCAAAATGATTGTAAGTCTATGATTATATTGAATATTTTTTCGGATTGCTGTTGACTACCGAACAGGCTCCACGGTATCGTAACCAAATGAACAGCTTCAGAAAAATCATCATGGATACTCAAAGCTTTCTGAGTTTGCAGGGCTTTCATAGGGGTGATGTTCTACGCTCTGCCATCGAGATTTTGGCTGATGTTTAGCTCGGTTAGCGTGTCGCGCCAGGTCTACAACGACAGCTCGGGAAGCTTCTACGAAGTGCCTGTCCTGCATACAGAGACCGGGTACTTCGATTCCTTGCTCGACTACTGTCTCGAAAAGCGAGGCAAGAGCACTGTCTGGATGCGAAAGCTCGTACACAGCGTTCAGTTGCTCCTGGAGTACGTATATGTGAACCCTCATGAGCAGAACAATGAGCAATTGTTCAAGAATTTTGCTAGCAAGCTCCAGACAGGTACGTTCAACCCGCAAACGGGCCACGACCCAAGTCGCTTGGGTTGGAGGCCACGCACGCCATACGATGTGCAGCAAATCATCACAAGGCTCAGCGACTTTCTAGATTGGCTGAGCCAAAGGGACTCGAGCGTCATTGTGGCAAACCCGCGCGTGCGCATGAGTGCAACAGACAAGGCCATTCGTGGGTGTGCTGAGACTTACCGACGCAGATACACTCTTCTTGGACACATCTGGAAGCCTCCGACCGATACAGAACAAACCACTCGCGCAGTAGGTGGTAGTTCTGGTCCCAGGGTTACTGGTGAACCGCCGGCTTTCCCGGACGAGCGTTTTGAAGAGCTCCTCGAACGAGGCTTCACTATTGGCGGTCGTACCAACTATCGTGACCAAGCAATTACCTTATTAATGCATGGAGGGGGCTTCAGGGTATCTGAACCTATGCATATCTACATCGGCGACGTGACACGGGACCCGAGCAACTACCTCAGAGCACATGTTCGAATTCATCATCCATCTCTAGGTGAAGCGCCTGGTGACTTGCTTGACGAGCGAGGGCGGCCAATTCGATGTGGCCGCGCCGAGTATCTGCAACGTAAATACGGCTTGGCTCCACGTATTGACCTCATGAGCAAACGAGAAGCTGGCTGGAAAGGCGTTGCATTAGACGGAAAGTACTACCTAGTGCCGTTCTGGTTCAAACCAGACTACGCAGAGCTATTCATGCAGATTTGGGAAAAATACATGGAAGAGGTAGCAGATATTCCACTCAACCAACGTCGACACCCATATGCATTTATGAACCTTCGTCGGGAGCCTAAAGGTTCAATCTACGCTCTCGACAAGTTTATTACGTCGCATGGTCGCGCTTGCGAGCGAATTGGCCTACAAGTAGCGAAACACCTTGGGACTACCCCACATGGCCATAGACACTCATACGGCCGACGCTTGGCAGCCGCCGGTATCCCACATAACTTGATTAAAAAGTGCATGCACCACGCAACTGAGCAAAGCCAAGAGGTCTACACCACCAGTACAACGCAGGAAGCATTGGTAGCTCTAGAAGCCGGTTTTCAGCGAATGCGATTCAACACAGGCATATCAAAATGAGTCGAGCAAAAATGAAATCGCCCCCAAGCAGTGACATCACGCTTGCCTGGATGGAGCAGCGGCACCCTGATTTAACGGCATGGCGCGATTACGCTGTACGTTGGCTGGCCAAGTCGAATAAAGACGTGATTTTTAAACTGAAGCACCTCCGCGTCTTCTTCGAAGAGTATTTAGCAAGGCTCAATCTGCCAACAAGCCCGGAGATGTTTTTGCGCAAAGGACAGGTCTGGCCGGATTTTTCAGCAAGCATTATGCATGTCAAGATTACGGACAAACGCCGTATTGTTTGCAACGACCATATTGCCGATTTCCTGTCGTGGATAATTGCTGAGGACTTTAGCGACCTCGAAGATACCGGACATAAAGTACCATTACCAAGCTTCGCAAATCCAGTTCGCAGAATCCAAAAAGTCGCGGACCGTACAATTGATGACCCGAGTCTACGCCCTCATGTTGATAAGAGTCTGCGTTGGGTAGTGAAGCTCTACCCCGAGTTGGCAGCATGGCGGTTGCTCGCTATTGATTGGTTAGCCGGTCAAACAGGGCCATCAAAACCAAAACTTATAGCGCTTCAAAGCTTTTTCCGTGAGTTTATCATTGGAGAGGGCCTGCCGACTGTACCCGAACAATTCTTTGAAGTTACTTCTAGGATTCCAGACTTTTATGAAGTTTGTCTAGCTCGACGCTCTGAATTTTATGCCCGTCCCTGGACGACGCACATGCACAATTTTAGTAATTGGGTATTAAATAAAAGACTATCGATTGTTGGGCCAGACGGGGTACGAACAATTCCTAAGAATTACCATAACCCTATTTTAAAGCGAACTGTCAAGACTGTTGCAAAGCATTTTGACACGACGCTCTCGTGGGTTACCGAATCACGTCCAGACTTGGAAGAATGGCGAAGCTTCGCGGCTGAATGGTTAGCGCAGGAAACTCGGGGCATCGATAGTCGATTGAAGGCACTTGTCCTGTTTTTTGACCGATATCTCATCGGCCAAAATTTGCCTGCTACGCCAAGCTATCTCTTCTCAAGGAAATCACTCGTTCCGGACTTTTACGTAACTTGTTGCGCGAAGGACAAAGAAGGCGGAGAAAATACCGGCGAAAAAGCGGCTAATAATAATAATCGTATTCATGATTTTCTTGACTGGTTGCTCAAGACGCACTTTTCCTGTGACGATGATGATGGGATTCCTGTCGTATCACCAGCATATCGCAATCCGGTGCCCTATCGGTCGCACTCTGGTGGGTCGACGAATCGTGAAAGTGTGTACTCTCCTCTTCCGTTTGGCTTTATTGAAGATATGAGGCTGATGCTTGCGCAAGGACCAACATTTAGCGACTGGACGTGGGCGCACAATGCCCTTGGCAGGCAAGCAGCTACAAACGGCCGAGACGCTAGCGACTGGTTTTCGGTAAATGAGAAAGATATCGATAAAAATGACCCAGACTGCGTTTGGCGAATACGTAGATATGAGGCAGGACACTCAGAGTATCAGATGTGGAGTCCCATTAGATGGGTTGCTCTCCTGTTCAAGCTTCAGCTTCCGTTCCGCGTTTTTCAAGTCCGCATGCTTGACTCAGGTGAGGCAGATACGTGGCGATACGCTGATGGGAAATGGCTTGAGAACAAGCACGAATTGGCTCAAGGTACCAAACGGCGTCCTCTTGCACAGGGACTCTTTCGACGCGTCGACCATCTAAAGGATGTCAAGCAGCAGGCAATTTTATACGTGAATACCAACAAATCAGCAGACCAGAAAAAATCAGGTCCGGCCAAGGGATATGAAGTACCTTGGCCTAATAATGGTCCCATCCACCAAAACCCATTCTATTGGGCAGAACGGCTGCGCAATTGGCAGGAAAAATATAATCCCATTAAGCGTCGAACATCTTGGACTGAACTCAAGGCTAATCATATTCAACTTAAAGGACCGGCACAGCTTGCAACGTATCCAGATACGTGCTTCTTGTTTAGGCTGCGTGAGGTCCCTTTAGATGAACGTCACTTACCTATGGGCATTACTGCCATGAACAGACCATGGTACGAGCTTCTTTTAGCTTTGCAGGAACGCTTAGATAAAACCGGCCAGTATGACTCAGGCGGTATGCCGTTTGCGTTTGTTCCTCCATACGAAGAAAGCAATGGCGGAGTAACAGTCTATTTTCCACTGCAGAGCTTACGTGTGTCACTCATCACTGCCTTGGCTCTCGATGGGATGGTACCGTTCTCGATTTTGCAAAAGCTTGTTGGCCATAGCCGTCTTTTGATGACGCTCTACTACACGAAACTGGGACCCACGTTTGTAGGGACTGAGCTAGCAGCGGCAGCGGCACGTATGGAAGAGAACAGCGCAGGGAGTATCAAGCGGTTTGTGGCTGATGCCAAGCATGATGAGCTGATGAAGAAGGTTGCCTACAACAGCGCTCCAAGCATCAAAAGCGTAATCGCTGAGGACCCGGGAGCTAGGAACCCGGCTGGGTGGATGCTGCTACATCATGGGATGTGCATGGTCGGCGGTAATACCGCCGAAGTCGAGGAGAACAAAAAGGTTGGCGGATGCCACAACGGCGGGCCAAATGTGGGAACCGAACTGCAACCGAAGTGGGCTCCAGTACCTGGAGGGAGTCGCAACTGCCCAAGGTGTCGATGGTTCGCGACGCAGCCACAGTATCTGCCTAGTCTAGTCGCGACGTTTAACAACCATGCCTACCATTTTGACGAAGCGCGTAACAGCTGTATGGCTGCAGAAGAACGTCTCCAAGAGATGCGTCGCCTGAAATTTGAGGTGGAGGCCTCGGGCCAACCTTTCCAGCAGATGGCAGACTTCCTGGAGCATGAGCGGGTGTATGAAGGAGCCATGAAGAAGTTCAGCGACTTGGCCGAGACTTTGGTCGCTACCTGGCGCCTGATTGAGCGGTGCACTACGCTGCTCAAGGAGGGCCTAGCAAACGGGAATCAACTAGTCGCCGTAGGCGACGTAAACGACGTTGCGGTCGCGTTTGAAGAAACAGAGTCTGAACTCCTGCAGCTCTCTGGCGTTTGCGAAGGAGTCGAAGTGTATCCAGACCTGGACGCTGGCAAAGCCGTTTTCCGCCGGTCGCAGCTCCTAGACCTAGCTTTGTGCAGGGAAGGCTCCGTGCCCGTATTCATGACGATGTCCGAAGCGGACCAGCTCGCTTGTGGTAACGCTTTCATGCGTCAACTGGCCAATCAGGTATCACCTAATAACGTACAGCTGGGTATGCGTAGAGTCGTTGAACTAATGGATTCTGGTGAACAGCTCGGACAGATGCTCGGCATTGATGTTGCCAAACTGGTCCCATCGCTAGTTGCCCAGTCAAGGAAAGTGATTCCAATTCGCCCTGTACCGGCAGCACAACCAAATTCTAAGAAAGCTGTTTGATGCAGACTGATATTCATCCTGACAACGTTTTAGTAGCGCTACTCGCTGCCGGGGGGCGCCCAGCAAAATTGAAAAACCTGAAGCTGGTGCACGAAGCGTGTCGGCGTCAGAACGAGCGTAACTCGCGTGACTTCTCATTCAGGACAATAAGCAAGTACACTGAAGAGCAAGGTGGCGTGGCCTACCGTTCAATGTACAACACTCCTGAGTATGGGAAGCTTATCGAAGCTTGGCAGGCATATGCGGGCCCAGCAGACCCTACCCCTCGGGCTCGTAAACAAACTCCGGTTGCGCAGTCTTTCCTTGCTCGAATTGAGGACCCAGCGGTTCGCTCCATCATGGAAGGCGTCATCATCGAGCGCGACAAGCTACGTGGCGAGAACAATGTTCTCCGGTCCCTCCCCCGCGGAATCATCGACAAGCGGCCGCTTGGCGCCACTATTGCTTTTCCTGAAGAAGCATCTCCAGTTGCGGTTGTGAACGTCGGTGCTCGCCTGACCGAATCGGAACGACAAGCATTGAAGAAGGCGATTGATGCTGAATTCTTGGCCGACAACGGATGGGTTGAGGGGCCTCACGGCGAGATTCTGAACGAGCGTGGTAGAACTCTGTTTGACGTTGGCTTCGCTTCAGCTGTTCGGAAAGTACTAGAAGACTGAGGCAAGACTGTGGAGATATCCCACATGAGGTATGATGCTGCCAACGCGACATGGATTTATCACCATGATAAACATACCTACACTCTGGCATCGAGACCCCAATTCGATACCTCTCCCAGAAGAGAACAAGAACAGACGGGTGATATCAAAGGGGCCTTTAATCAAATTACCTGAGCTTCAAAAACTGATAAGAGAGAAACAAATCGATTTTGATAAGAAACAACTGTGGTTAGCAACACCTAAATGCCGTGATGATGTTCTTGTCAAGTATAAGTGGGAATATTCAAAGATTGCGCAGATGATTTGTGCTCTACGCCCAGGCGGTCGAGGTAAGGGCGATTACAAAAAGTCCGAATGGGCTGAGGTAGATGGGGAAGACATTTTCCCTTGCGACGTGTACGGCTTACATTTTGATGAAAAAACTGGCACGCGTACTGAAGACGGTTTGTACATTTATCTGAAGTTTTCGTTAGGAGTTAACGGAGATTTAATCTTAGTACTGGTCTCTTGCCACCTCTAACAAACTGGAGATATTCATGGAATCAAAAGAAATCTGTCGAGTGTGCAAACAAGGAAATTTGCATGAAGCGACTAGAATCAGAAATTTTTATCCTAACAAGAAAACTGTTAGCGTCGAGCTCTTAGAATTGCATTGTGACCAGTGCAAGGCCGTTACCATGTCCTCTGAACAGCACTCTGAGAACCTGCGTCGGTTAACTGCTAGGAAGTCAGAGTACGAAGGGCAGCTGATGGGTGAGGAAATTGTTGCTTTTCGTAAGAAGTACGGGCTGACGCAAAAACAGGCTTCCAAAATTATTGGTAAGGGAGTTATAGCGTTCTCACGTTACGAAAACGAAGAGTTTTACCCTGACACGTCTACACGTTTGCTACTAGAGCTTGTGATGACGCGCTCTGACGTGTTGAAGGCTCTAGCTGACAAGGCTGGAGTAGATATTCCACTTTGGAAGAAGCGCGTAGAGGAAGAAGCTCTGGAAAATATTCTATTAGCGCCACGATTGGAGCATCAATTTGTTCCAATCATCTGGGATGTAGACTCAGTGACACCGCTCGGTCGTCATGAGCACGTCTATGAAGGCAAAGGCCATATCACGATTCCTGCACTGTCGCTAGGGGAGGCTATGAGTCCGATTTTTGAAGGATGGATGGCGGATGCGCTGGATGCTGGCATACGTGAAGTCGACGTTCGAAAAGTAGAAACATCTTCTTCATTTCTACCTATGGGAACACCATTTACAAAAGAAGACGCGATAGCATATCCTAAGGAGGCGGCATGAAAACAGGTCCAGTTCAGATGTTGCAACTGTTCTTTAAGAAAGTTGACGTCGAATACGATGCTGCACACGCTCCTAAAAATCTGCCAAATCCGCTAACAACGGTCTTTGCCTTTTCTGGCGTAAGTTTAGATACCTCAGTGAGCATAGCGGAGGCCGATGCAACTCAGGAGCATGGTCAAGTATTCTTAGTTACCATGCGATTGGCGGTCAAAAATGAAGTTGAAGAGAACACTTCAGAACAAGTGTTTTCTCCATACAAAATTGATATCGAAGCCAGAGCCCTGGTGCTTGTACTGAAGGGAACTGAGCGAATAGAGACACCAGAGAACTTAGCAACCGTGAACGGCGCATCATTTCTCTGGTCTGCTATGCGTGACCAAATTCTGGCTCTGACGTCGCGGATGCAAGCTGGACCTGCCATACTGCCGGCCGTAACGTTCCATGATATGAAGACTACGGCAAGCAGTACTAGTAAGCTAGAAAGCGGTCAGGAAGTGAAGGACCGGAAGAAGTGAACAGCTCTTATGGGCGATATGTTGGGTCGACTGGTGGTCGGATATCAATCCTACGATATCTCTTCCTCAGCGTCGACCAGGAACCCAGTTGCCTGCATCGTTGTAGTTTAACGAACGCTCAATGCCTGCAGACTGCCACATCAGGTCGAAGACTGGTCGAAGTGCCTGCTCTTCACTCAGCTCTGCTGGCAACAGAACATCTGGCAAAACTAGCGTCTCTCTGTCGAAGAGCCCCTGATGGTCTTCGAGATTGTAGTCCCATCTGTTGAGGCCAAGTTCTGCTCGGTTCGCACGCAGGAGCGAAACCATACACGTCATCTCAGTGCCAATTCCGAGGTGTGTGTACTCAGCCCGAAGTGCTCGAACCAGGGCGATAAAGTCACGCTCATACGCAATGCTCCCAAGAGGCGCCAACTCCCCTGCTGGGGCTTCGAAGACTTTCACTGTTTCGAAGTACCCATTTCTAAACAGCTGCGAATACCCATAGGTTCCTTCAGCTCTAGGAGTGCGTACCACAAGAGCGCCATCGGCATTGATTCGTGCGCCCGGGATGGTGGTACTTAGAACTGGTAAACGGCGGTCACGCATGTACGGTACAGGGTCAACTGCGACTTCGCCAAGCGCTGCTTGTGTCGGAACGAAATGCCCTACAAGAACTGCTCCGTGTACTAAGCGGTGCGGCGCCCCTCCAGCGAGAATCTGGCCAATCCGCTCAGTTCTGAAGTCGCGGACCCGTTGTGCTTGCTGGTCCGAGCGTAGAAATAGTCCTCGAATCTCCGGCACGTCCAACGTTCGCTTACGTCCATTCTCGCGAAGGTAAAATGCATTGTTTGACCTAACCCGATGAGGCCCAGCCCAGCTTTGTGGGACTCTGACGACCAGAACGAAACCTCTGGCTACTTGTATTGGAACGACCTGTAGACCTGGCACACGTGGCTCGATACCGTTCATTAAGACGTCTTGTACGCGTCGCGCTTCCTCATCCATATTGCCTGCTTGCGGCACGATTTGGGCAGCGCGACCTTCCCCGTCCTCGTTAATGCCATAGATGAGGTCGCCGCCTGAACTATTAGCGAAGGCAGACACATCCGCTACAAGGTCTTGAGTTCCTCGTGCGTCGCGGCCTGGAATGTCTCGCTTGAAATCGAGATATGTGTTCTCGCTCGCACCCGCGTCTACAAGTGCGGTTAGATGGTGTTCACGTGCGTCCGTCAGGTCAGAAGGTAACGACATCATCACTCCGCGGTTAGAATTTCGACAGAAAGACAACTACTCTAGACCATTGGCTCAACATTTCGTGCCAGGCTAAATCAGATAACGCATCGCATGGGGAACACTACGAGCTCGTTTACACCAGATGAACTCTCCTTGATGCGCTGGGCCTGCTGCTGAAGGTACTCGACCAGTGCTTCGAAGGGCTGTCCTCTCTGCCTGCCTGGGATGTCCCATGTTTTTCTATCCAGCTGCATCAGCACTAGTATGCCTCGCGAACTGTTGTTCCCTTTTAGGTACTGCTCGACGATTTGAGTTCGAAGCGTGTCGGTAAGAGAGTTCGCTGAATAGCTCCGGGTTGCGTCCACAGGCTTGATTTCGACGCATACGTTCCAGACGCGCGAGCTAAGCTGGATGTCGGTTTTCTTATCGTCGTCGACCTCTTCTTCGCGGTGAACGCTAAATCTGCAGTTTTGAGTGTCGCGGAATTTGGCAGCAAGCCATAGCTGAAGCTGCTTCTCCGAAGTTTCTGCACTGAAGAGGCTGCGTTCGCTGAACGGCCCCTCCTCGAGGCCGGTTCGAATTTCTTCTAAACGTGCTATCACCTGGTCGTATAGCTGAGCTTCGCTCTGGGGCGCAGAGTCGAAGGAGCTATGCAGGCTCCGCAGCCGCGCAATGGTCCACTGCTGTCCGATGCTTACATCTCGCTCTGCATGTTCATGCAAGAACTCTAAGAAATTCGACCTCAGGTCTAAATTGAACTCGTCAGTAACCAGTGCCTGAAGCGCGTTGCGACCTGCGCGACCAGGCAGGTTTGCGAAGTTTTTGCCAATCACATAAACCATGTGCTTAATCGGCGAGTCTTCTATCGCGTTCCCCGTGTTGAGGGCGGTCTTTGTGTTGAGGTCGCCAGCCCTCAAGACTCCCGCGATGTCGAGCATTATTCGAACAGCTTCTGGGTCCCAGGGCATGGGAATCCAGTCCAGCTGGTCCATTGACGCCGCGAAGCTACTAAGCTCTACCTCGCGCTCTTCGATTGAAGGCGAGAGACGCTCTTTGTACCAGTTCCACGCCTCGTCCGGCCGACTAGTTGCCCAGATTCGAAGCCATTTAAAGTCCAAGCTGTTCAAGGACTCATCACTCAATAGCTCAAGCTCGCTCTGACATACCTTGTCTAGTTCACTTGGGGACATGAGGCCGTCTTCGTACAACGCATGTACCAACCGCTTTCGAACGTCATTGCTCGTCACGCTGCCATCGAGGACCAGGCGCTCGGCGCCGGCGATTAGAGAACGCCGCATATCCACAGGACAGTGCATCGCTAAGACGAATGCACCGCGGATTCCCGTACCAGGTCGGTCATGTGTGACCTCGTTAAGCACCCATGGATTGAGAGCAGCTTCGACTTCGCTCGAGCGAGCTCGACACAAAGGTTCAAACCAACTCGGTGGCCCTGGGAGGGCCCACGCGGCGATTTGAGCAGCCGACATTACTTCTCCCGACGACAATCTTGAGAAATTAGTCCCGTCTCCTATGGTCAAGCTCACGCCTGCAAGCGCTGTAAGGGCCTCCCATGGAACTTGCCCGTATTGGAAATCTGACGGGTTCGGTGGAGGTGTCAGCTTCCAGTAGGCCTGCAATCCCTTACTAAGTGAGTCTGTTACCTCCGTCCCATATTGAGAGGCAAAGACATCCAGCTTCACGCCTTCATTGTCACCCCATGCTGAGCAATGATGAGCAAGAGACACTAGCTGCGCTAAGCTTGCAGAGTCCGTCCCGCTCTCGATAGATGCTTTTTTAGCGAGAAATTTTGAACGAGTCTGAAGCAATTCAGCGGTTTGCTTAGCTTGTCGCACTCGCTCCTCGGCCTTCCACTTGCGTTGACTTCGTGCGCCGCCATGCCAGGTCCTGTACCGCTCTGAAACCGCTTCTGAACGACGTCCGTCTAACCCTCTCAAGTTGCGCATCGCTGCTGCACGTGCCTTGCCGTTACCTAGCCTAATTGCGACTTCAACACCAACTCCAAACCAGAGGTCGCGTTCCGCCGACTCGACACTCGAGTCGTTTGCCAGACGCGTCAACTCTGGCAAGTCTTCAGTAGCAAAGCTAACGATAGACCAGTCATCCCAGACGAGGCGGTCAATGGGTCGCTGAAGGTCTTTAACCTTAGAGATTGCAACGGCGACTTGCCTTCTCAGTTCGGGTAATAGATTGATAGCCTCACGTATGCGCTTGGTCTCCTCCTTGTTCGAAAATCCAGTATGTCGCAACGTCGTAACTTGCTGAGCAGCGTCCAAGATGCTCGGGAGGGTTTGCTCATCGACTCTGTCAGTCAAGTTAAGAACGGTCAGCAAGCAGTGAGGAAGCACGTGGAGAAGCCACGCACGCTCAGGCGCATTTTCTGATGGATACCATTCAAATCGTTGGCCAGGCAGCGGCCGCGGGAGACTCAGAAGAACAGCCTGAAGTACAAGTATGGCTGACGCCAAGTCGGCTTTTGGAAGGATGTGCCTTCGAACTGTATCGGCCATGGGCCCAGTCCCATGCTCGCCTTCGCTCTGTGTAAGACGAAAGATGGCGGCTAACCGTGCGGGAGAAAGAGCGGAGAGGATTACACAGGCGAGTGCAGCTGCAATCATCTCGTTTGTCGAAACGGCGCCGGCCTCAATATCGGCAAGTATGTGCTCACGTTGAATAGGTGTGCCGACCGCTGCTAGGACTGCTAGGGCTGCAGTTTTCTCCCAATCAAAGCGGGCCTTACCGCGATATATTTCGAAGGCGGCACCAGCACAATCGTAGATTTTCCCGTGGCGTGCTAGCCGGTAAGCGATGGACAATCCCTGCCAAGACGCGTTGGGGTCGTCGAGAACGGAGGCTACTTGACCAGGGCTAAGCGCTCGACCGATTCGCAGGTAGTCCCCAACGCTCTTGTACCATTCTCGAATCCGTACACTTCGCTTAGTCTCATAGGTAGCTGCTTTGAAGGCAAGGTCGGCCGATTGTTGGTCCCAGGACTGAGGGTCTCCTCCATGCAGCAGGATTTCCGGGAATTTCGATACGACCCAGGCACGGGCTTGTACGTTGATTGCAGCTAGCCAAGCTAGCACCGGCCTTCGCGATGGGATAAGAGTGAGCACACCACTGGGCTTGCCGACAAACAGTGGTTCGAGCCGGCTAAACGGTACGCCTTGGACCAGCTTTGCATCGACCCATTTCGCAGCTAAGTACTCACGAACAGACCGGTGATGAAACTTCACCCTGTCAAAGCTGGCTTCGTCAAAAATTGCTGTGGTGAGTAGCAGCTGGACGTCTGGCGGCGACCAGGTATCGAGCACCTTGAACGTGTCAAGGACACGTCCTTCAAAGGCACCAGAGTCCCGCACAGCTATGAAAGGTATCCCTCCAAACTCCATTGCCGCGGCGAGCTCAGTGGCGCCTTCTCGTAGCCGCGCTTCAGCAAGCGAGCGTCTAGCATGACGGTAAAGTTCGTTTGGCTCGCGCAGCCGCTCACCGATGTTCGCTTCAATGAGTTCTGCATACGTCCCAAGAACTCTCCGCTGGTTCCACAGCCTGACCATCCACTGCAGGTCTAGAGGACGACTTGCCATGAACTCGTAATCACCTTCGTCGACCGCAGCCCAGAACCCAGCTTCCTCCTCTAGCTTGTAGTATCTAGCGCAGCGGTAGGCATCCTCCTTTGAAAGCGCGTCGAGCGTGACGACGTTCAGCTCTTCCCTGCTTTCACTCGCCTCGAAAGAAGCATTGTCCTCGCCTCGAATAACTTGCAAATTCGTTTGCTCTGACGATTCAGTCGCGGTCATCTCCAGGGTGCGAGCCACCTCACGAGCGCCGGCCTGGCTTATCGGCTTGAGCAGGTAAGTGGTAACTGTTTTCTGGACGTCTAGCTCAGTCCAATCAGTTACCCTGGATGAGATAACTATCTTGGCATGCTGGATGTTGGAAGCTACTGCAGCGCGAACCGCCAGGATTGCGCGCTTGAAGTCAGCGTGGGTCTGCAGCCTTGCCTCGTCGACCGCATCAAGAAAAAAGTATCCCTCTTGAGAACCGTGCAGCCAAGCTTGGAATAAGGCTAGCTCGTCCCCTAGCGCTAACTCCCAGTCGACCGTCACTAGCTCATTAAGCGGGATGAAGAAGGATAGACGGCCTGACGCCTTCATGCGCGCTGCTTGCAATTGAAGCTCTGCAGTCTTACCGATGCCGGCCTCACCTAGCACCACTGTGACACTGGACCGCTGAAGGTCGTCCCAGGTCAGTCGCCGCGGGTTAGAAGTAAAATGTTGATACCAATCAACATCTTCATCCTCTAGTTGAGGTTCCGTGTAGGTTCCGAAGGTACGTTGAAGTTCAATGTGCATCCCGCTAGACTACTACAACGATGGCTAAAAGTAACTTTGCGGTAATTTTCCGAAGGCCGTAGGACACCTGCAAATAGGCGAATCGATGACTCAAACGAAAACGGACCTCATAAAAGGCCCGTGTTCCTATGTGCAACTTATCTCAGCTGTAGGAAAGAAAAGCCGGCGATGTTTCAATAACGTCGCCGGCTTAATCTAGCACAAGTCATCCAGCCAACTGGTTATGCCTTAGGCACAGGCCGCCGCCAGGCATCAGGCTGCAATTGTAGACATTTCTCCTGAATTGGTGAAAGTCTTAACACCAGTTCGCGCCACTCTTTAAGTGAAATATACTTTTTATCGCACGCTGCATCCACTTCTTGACGAAAACCGGATATCGCAGTCCTGCAATCGGGCGTTGTAGAGTCCAATTTGCGCAAGCGCAACTCCAGTTCTTTAAAAGTTACTGGCACAGTCATTCGTAAAGCTCTCCTTAATTACAATTGAAGTTACCACCAGCTTCAGAACGACACTTCAATTGGAATTTCCCTCGTAAAATTTCTACAATTTCTGCTGCATCAACAGGTTTTGTAAAGAACTCGTCAAACCCTGCGTTAATGCAAGCACGTCTATACTCCGCTCCCAAACCTGTCATCGCAATCAAAAACGCACACTTAAATTGCGGCATCTTTCTAATTCTTCGCGCCAACTCAAGTCCGCTAAAATTGTCCAAACCCAAGTCAATTAAAAACACTTTGTATTCATTAGCCTCGGCGAGTTTCAAGGCACTAAGTGGGTCAGATTCAACAGTTACCAAGAAACCCGCCATTTTAAAAACCACTCCAAAAGTCTCAGCTAAATGTTTGTAGTCTTCCACAATTAGAAGATGAATTTTTTCATCTAGGCCAGAAGGGATTTCGTTTTCCACAACAAACTTTCATAATACGCAAAAGTAACGAACGTAATTCCATCGCATGCCAAATCGTTCATTAACTTCGAAAACCAATCAACAGCTTACTAAAATGCAACAATTATCCTGTACTACAGCGTATATCTAAGACAGTATTTTACAACCTGTGATACCCGACTGTTGTGTAGTAGCGCACAATTCCCGAGTAAAAGCATGTCCAGTTACAGGAAGCATACAGAATACTTATGTACTTAATTGCCATAGAGAACGGCTATTTTAAATCTAGACAACTGTGTGTCTAGTAGTGAGTTTCTGGTAACAATTCCATTATCTTGCGCAATCTAATTAACTGATACTGTAGCGAATGGCTACCACCAATAGTACTAGCAAATGTATCGTCCAAATTCAAGCACAACGTTCGGTTTATGATATATTCGCAACGCTGTTCTTCTAACCTATGGAAGGGTCATGTAATGCCAACATATCAAGAGTATCAAGACCAAATCGCCAAGTTGCAGGTTCTTGCCGAACAAGCACGGCAAAGCGAACTAGCAGAGGCAAAGAAACGTATTCAGGAGATGATGAAGACTAGTGGTTTAACTATTGCTGACCTTGAAGACTCGAAGCGTCCTGCGGCGGCCAAGAAGCAGAAAACGGTAGCCGCTAAGTACCGTGACCCTAAGTCCGGACAAACCTGGACAGGTCGTGGACGTGCGCCACGGTGGTTAGATGGTAAGAATAAAGATGATTTTCTAATCAAGTAACTAGCGGCAGAGCGTAGCTTTGACCTGGTAGCACGCTTGGTAGGCAACGAATTTACAGTCCTGCTTCAAGACGTCTGTGGTCTTATTGACGCCGAGCTAGTTGCTCAGAAAATCTTGACACTTGTGCGCGAACCTTTTGTGCTCGAGGGTCGTGTGTTGCATGTCACTACAACGATTGGCGCGGCGCTCGGTGACCGAGCTGTCCATACGTCTCGAGAGCTAATTGAAGCTGCCGACTCAGCGCTTTATCGGGCAAAAGAGGCTGGTCGCGATACCTATGCAGCTAATTCTCTAACAAGACGTGAAAAGCATCAGATGTTAAGCCCGCATCGCATCGACTACCGTAAAGGGGCAAGGCGTTCGTGGGCGCCGCCGTTGAAAGCTTCGGCAGGCGCCTTACATCGAACGGAGCAAGATTGCTCCTCCACTGCCGGCAACAATAGTTGATGTACCCGCTCATCGGTATCGCTGCACTTGGTCTCGGTGCTTTGTTGATAGATAGCCGGCGAGAGAAATCGCCAGCCGCGCAAGCATATTTTGACCGCTTCCACGAACGCATCCGACTAGGTGAGGACAACGAGAAAGCAGAGTTGCGTAAGAAGCGTCAGATTCTTCTGGATGACCTACAAGCCAACCTTCCTCCTGGCACACCCTCGTTTGAATGGTTCAATCAGGGAAGCTATGCTATGCACACCGGAACCGTCCCGCTGAATAGCGACTACGACATCGATATTGGTCTCATCTTTGACTGCACCCGCGCTGCGTACAAAGACCCGGTAGCACTCAAGGTTGCGGTCCGTGATGCACTGAAGCGTAGCAGACGAACTGTGAGAGTTCGTAACTCCTGTGTGACAGCGCATTATTTACGCGAGGGGCAGTCTGCGTACCATGTCGATTTTGCGGTTTACGTCAAACGTGCTGATGGTCTACTAGACATTGCAAAAGGGAAGGAGCATTCAGAACCTACTCGACGACTATGGGAGAAGTCCAACCCGCAGAATCTTACCAGGAGGCTGGCGAACCGCTTCAAAAAGGATGAACTACGGCAGTATCGGCGCTGTATCCGATACCTCAAGCGATGGCGAGACCTCCACTTTACGTCTGGAGCACCGGTCAGCATTGCCTTAACTGCAGCCGCTTATCACTGGTTTGAGCCTCGGCATCAATTGGTGAATTCGCAGCCACTCGATTTGTTAGCGTTACACAGCTGGACGAAGAGCATACTCAACCAGTTCAAGCATATACAAACTGCCGAAGGCCGTTATATGCGCCTGCAAGTAGAACTGCCAGTGGAGCCAAAGCTTGACTTATTAGCAAAGATGACGAAAGCGCAGATGCTAGGCTTGCAAAGCAGGCTCACGTCGCTTTGTGAATCACTTGATAAGGCAAAGCGAGCGTCGACCTTAGACGAGTGTATCCGCCTACTGTCCGAGCAGTTCGGTGCTGACTTCAAATGAACTCTCGAACATCTCCTTGTACTCGTTACCCGCTATGCTAATTCGGTAGGCCGTCTTTGCTGACTAAAACAGTGCTTTTCTACGTTCTTCGAACGGCAACACATATGCTGGCTGCAGACCGTATCCGTCTATCCCGAACATTACAGCTCGACGAACATCATCCGCGGATGGCGGTCGTTCAAGGACAGCGCTAACGCCCTTGTAACCAGGTAGAGGCCTCTCCTCGTTGTCGTTAACAAGAAGTACTACGGCCGCCTCGGGAGCAACACGTTTGAGTTCCCCAGTAAGCGAACGCCTATCGTTAGGTTTTGTTGCAGTATAAGTAACGACCACATCAAACTTGATTGCGCTTGCTACGTTGAGGGCCTCCTCCGGTGAACGAACTGGTGCCGTGACGTATCCCAGACAGCTCAGCAGCTTGGTCGTCCTAACGCTGGATGGAGCATCTTTCTCTAACACAAGAGCGGATTTCATATGAACCAGGTGCAGCAATAACGTTCAAGTTCGAAATTTGTAACAAATGAACTCATCCAGGGTCAGTGTCTACAGTCCGCCTAATATCCTGTAGGACTACTAAAATTGGTACTCGCGTTGAGCTACGAGTTCAACCAAGAGCAGCTGCAAACAGAGCTTCCTGCAGAGACACAACGCTGACCACGCTACCTATATTAACCATGGCTGAAACCGTTGCACCTAGCGCAACTAAAATTTTCTCAGAACTACTTTTTGAGTGTAGTGTCGATTGCGTTAAGGTGATTGACCTTGAGGGACGTCTTGTAAGGATGAATCGTAACGGACAGTCGATAATGGAGATTGTCGATTTCGATGACGTGCAAGGCGCTACATGGATTGACTTCTGGCCAGAAGAGGCACGAGCGTTAGTAAGAGCTGAGATGGAAAAGGCCTATCAGGGCGGTACAGGGCATTTCTCCGCCTTCTGTCCTACCGCTGCCGGCACGCCAAAGTATTGGGATGTTCACATTACTCCCATCCGCTCTAAAGGGCGGCTAGAGGGGTTGCTTTCAGTGTCTCGTGACATAACAGCGCACCAGCAAACGATTGATGCCCTCAACCGCACGTTGGCTGACTTCACGCTCGTTAAACATGAGCGCGAACGAAGTGCTGTGTTTGCTCTCGGTCAGCAACGAGCGATGGAACTGGCTGTAACGGACGCGCCGATAGAAAAAGTTCTGTCCACTTTAACTGAAACTGCAGAAACGTACCTCGGTCAAACGATATATGCGTCGATATTGCTGTCAGACGATGAGGGCAGGTGTTTGAGAGTAGGTGCAGCACCGTCTCTACCTTCTTCGTTCAACGAAGCAATTGATGGCCTGACAATCGGTCCGTCAGCTGGCGCCTGCGGCACTGCAGCCTATACCAAGAGCCCCGTCTTCATTCGCGAGATTCAGACTGACCCGCTGTGTGCGCCCTTTGTTGGTCTGGCCGATGCACACGGTCTTCGTTCGTGCTGGTCACAACCCATCTTGTCCTCTAAAGGCAGAGTCCTCGGAACCTTTGCGTTCTACTGCCGTGAATCGCGCAGCCCTACAAAGGATGAGACGGATTCTATGGGTGTCTTGCTTCATACAGCGTCGCTTTTACTAGAGCGTCATCACGAAGCGAAAGAGCGCAAGGCGACTGAGAAAGCGCTCAAAGAGAGCGAAGCAAAATTTCGCACAATTGCAAATGCGATGCCCCAGATGGTTTGGTCTACCCTGCCCGACGGTTACCACGACTATTACAACGACCAATGGTACGAGTTCACTGGTGTGCAGTATGGCTCGACCAATGGAGACGGATGGAACGACATGTTCCACCCTGATGACCAGGAACGTGCGTGGAAGCGGTGGCGCCACAGTTTGGCTACTGGCGAGCCATATGAAATCGAGTATCGTCTACGCCACCACTCCGGAGTGTATCGCTGGACGCTCGGACGTGCTCTACCGCAACGTGACGAGAATGGCGAGATTGTGCGGTGGATGGGTACCTGTACCGATATACATGAGCAGCGCCTGGCTCAAGAAGCTTTGCAAGACTCTGACCGACGTAAAGACGAGTTCTTAGCGATGCTAGCGCACGAGCTGCGCAACCCTCTCGCACCGATTTCTGCTGCTGCGGAGCTACTGCAAATTGCTGGGCCCAACGAAGAAAACATTCAACGTATTAGCGACGTCATCTCTCGCCAAGCGCGTCATATGACAGGTTTGATTGAGGACCTGCTCGATGTCTCTCGTGTTACGCAAGGAAAAATTAGCTTAGAAGTCAAAACGCTTGATGTACGCCAAGTCGTTGAGGAGGCTGTCGAACAAATCAGGCCATTGTCCGACGCACAGGGCCACCACTTAATAGTGGATATGCCCCCAGCAGGTCTTCAAATATCTGGTGATAAAAAGCGCCTTGTTCAAGTTTTAGCGAATTTACTCAGCAATGCTGTTAAGTACACACACAATGGTGGAAACATAGCCCTTGAGTCACGAGTTCGCGAAGGCGAAGTCATTTTAACTGTGCGAGACAACGGCATAGGTATGTCTGCAGACCTTACTGAGCGCGCTTTCGAGCTCTTCGTGCAAGGGGAGCGAACTTCGGACCGCCAGCAAGGTGGACTCGGTATTGGTCTCGCTCTGGTCAAGAGTTTAGTAACGCTCCATGGCGGACGCGTGACAGCGCATAGTGCTGGAAAAGGTTTAGGAAGCGAGTTCTCTGTCTCACTTCCCGTAGTGAAGGAAAAAAAAACACCAGACACAAGTATTGAAACGAATAGTTCAACCAAGATTGATGGAGATTTACAGATTCTTCTTGTCGATGACAACGTGGACGCCGCAGAAATTCTTGGGATGTTGCTCAAGGCAAGTGGCTATAACGTCTACATCGAAAATCATCCCCAAAAAGCCCTTATTTGCGCAGAAACTGTGTCTATCGATGTATGCATATTGGACATTGGCCTTCCAGACATGAATGGAATTGAGTTAGCAAACCGCCTACGACATCTTCCGAATACGAATAGTGCAGTATTGATAGCTTTAACTGGATATGGACAGCCCCAAGACCGTGAAGCCACACAAGCAGCCGGCTTCGCTCACCACTTCGTTAAACCAGGCAACATAAATAAAATCCTAGCTCTACTTGCTGATATCTTGAAAAAGAAGCAGGCGCTTAAAGAAAGTGGCTTCAACCTATAAAGCTTAAGCGTTATCGTCGACTTAACGACGTTAGTGAAAGGAGATTCTTTAGTAGAAGTGATTCTCCGGGCCAAGATGCCCCCTGCTCTGCACTCCGGCGCAAAGCTCGCATCTTGGCCCAGAAGTGAAGCTCGACAACGCCCTGGGCATCTCGGTTCGCGCGAATGCGCCGAGACTCCAGCCAGACTTCAGACGGATTCGCCCGCCCCTACCTCTAGCTGCTGCCCAGTGTGCGTCCATGGTATCCCGCTTGACGCGCTTACAAACTCCCGGCCGCGGGGTATCAAGCCCTCTCCTCCGATGGTAGGTATACGTAGATGTTTTAGCCTTTTTGCACACTGCTAGAACGTCGAGCGTAGGCACCACGGCGCCGCCATTCAGTAGAGGTACAATGGTCGACAACGGACCTACTAGGATTGCGGCATAGATAACAGCAGAACGGCTTTTCTAGGAGATGCAACTATCGTGGCGCTGACCATTTACGGCTTAACCAGGCAGCGAACGTCGGATACCAAGTCACTCTGATATCGATTTTACGTTCAGCGAAACGCTTTGACTGAGATTTAGATGGAGGTGGAATGGAAAAGCTTATATCTACTGTTGAAGGCCGCAATTTAGTTATCAAATGTATCGAACGCTTTGCCCTCATTGGCGGATTTATGCTGTCCGTGACAGTGCTTGGGGCTAAGCTGTTCGACAATATTGGTCTCTAGCAAATGATGTTATATATATAATAAGCAGTCAGTTACTCGGCTGTCTTGACGCAAATTTTTCAGATGTGTATGCTTGTTAGCACTCCCCCTCGACGAGTGCTAACGCAGAAGCTCGAGGTCAATCTGAGATAGTTCTCACAACTTCGAGTTCATATGGCCGCCCTCCAGACCCAGTTTGACCAATTCCATGCCAGCATTAAGCTGGGCGAAAGTGACGAAAAAGCAAATCTTAGGGTAAAGCGCAATACGCTTATTCAAGCCTTGGAAGCTCGCTTGCCTGACGATGTGCCGAACTGGGAGTACTTTCATCAAGGTAGCTACTCCATGCATACAGGCGTACGCCCCTTGGACGGGAACTACGACATTGATATTGGTATCGTCTTCGACTGCACGCGCGACGCTTACCCAGACCCTGTAGAGCTGAAGAAGAAAATCCGTGACGCTCTTGATACGCACGGACGCACTGTCAACATTCGCAGACCTTGCGTCACGGTCAACTACATGCGCGGTGGTGAAATCGAATATCACGTCGACTTGGCTCTTTACGCCAAACGCGCAGATGGGCTACTGGACCTGGCAAAGGGCAAAGAACACTCAGCCGCTGAGCACCGAGTCTGGGAGGTCTCTGACCCTGAACAGCTCACAGAGCTGATTTGCAATCGTTTTGAAGGACTAGACGTCAAACAATATCGCCGGTGTATCCGGTACATGAAGCGCTGGCGTCACGTGCGCTTCTCCTCGGGCGGTCCACTCAGCATTGCCCTGACAGTCGCTGCGTACCTGTGGTTCAAGCCGTACAAGACTACCTCAGGAACAATGATTGACATCGTTGCATTGCTTGATTGGACGAATGCGATTTTGCAGCGCTTCTCCTACGCTTTGACCGATGAAGGGTTCTATCCACGTCTTACTGTCGAGCTGCCGACGGCCCCCTATGCCGACCTTATGCAAGGGATGACCAAGAATCAGATGGACAACTTCAAGGCCGAACTAGAGCTTCTTCGAGAAACGCTTCAGGCTGCGTACGAAGAAACGCTTCCGGAAGAAGCAGCGAAGAAGCTTGTGAAGTTTTTCGGTGATAATTTCCCGGTCCCTAGCAAATCCTCAACTGCCAAGGCAGTCGGCGCAGCTTTCATCGGTACTGGAAACTCGGCTTAATGGACGTCGTTTCGCAACCGCTAAGCGAGTGTTTTGCTCGAACAAGAGAGGTTTGCGAAGCTGCCGGCGCTACCGTCGTTGAGGTCCCTACCAGTCGAACTAATTCGTTGGGCTTGCAAATCGCGCGTGGCGATAACCAGTGGACTCTGAGTGTGAGCTGCAACTGGCCGCTAGACGGGTCGCTGCCCGCCGTGCACTTGGATAACAATGATGAGCTGCTCGCGCACGTCGCATGTCATGGCTGGGTTTGCGTTAAGGATTCAGAATCCCTTTCAATCGACTTCTCGAGACACGCTGATACGGTTGCAGAGACGGTTCTAGCAGCCATTCATTTATTAGAAAAGTCACTTGAGGATAGCAAGCAAGGGCATGCAGAATTCTTCAACGAGTTGGAAGGGTACTGGAGTAACCGGCCTGAGATGCTATTTGGTCGCACTACCGTAGAAGTCGATGAGCGTTCCCGCTCTGTTAATTGCTACGCTGACGAGGATACCGACTTTTCCAACCTGAACTTCTTCGAAGGCTCTAAACCCTCCCACTTTCCGACAAAGGAAGCTCGTGGCTATAGAGCCGTGTATTTCGCTTTGCCTGAGCCCGTTCTGCCGCCAGGACCGAACGAAGATTTGCAAATCAGCTACCTGGAAAACTTGCAGAAGGAGTTCGATGCAGAACAACAAGCACTTTGGGCTGAGCTCTTAGGCAGTACTCCTAAACCAGAACGTGTTGCTCTCCTCGTTTCAATGCCTCGCGCGGTAGGAGGACGTTCACTCATCGGTTTCACATTTGGAGTGCTAGAGGGGTGCCCTGACGCAGACACGCCTATCGCAAACCTGATGATAGCCAGGCACACCGTGACTCACATGCGTGAGCGAGGTGGTGCCAACTTAAGCCTCGGTAGCCGACATATCGTGGTTTTTGGCTGTGGCTCAGTTGGGTCTGAGGTGGCGGACGCGTTAGCGACAAGCGGAGTTGGAAAATTGACGCTGGTCGACCCTCAAAGTCTTTCTGCTGACAATGTGTTCCGACATGCACTTGGGCGATTCTGGATTGGAACATCGAAAGTACACGCACTGCAGGCGACTCTTCCAGCCAGATATCCGGGCATTGAAGTAGTTGCACAGCCTGAGGATGCCTACCGATGGCTACTCACAAACACAACAACTGAGGTTGATGGCTTCATAGTTGCATTAGGCATGCCGACTTTGGAGCGGCAACTATCGCGCGCAATACGCTTGTCTCATCCAAAGACTCCAGTTGTGTACACCTGGCTGGAACCCCTCGACCTCGGTGGACATGCGGTGGCTGTAACTTCTAGCGGGCAGGGGTGCTTGGACTGCCTTTATCGCGATGATGAAGGGGCTGACTCACTTTCGAGCCGGACGTCATATCTGGAGCCAGGCCAAACGCTGACACGCAATCTAACAGGCTGTGCGAGTACCTTTACTCCCTACGGCGCTATTCAGTCCCGGCGCACTGCGCTACTAGCTGCGGAACAAATGCTGAAGGCGCTCAGTGGTAGTGAGCTACCTTATTACGCGTACTGGACAGGCGACGGTAGTGCTGCTGCAGCCCATGGGCTACGAACTACTGCATGGTGGCGTCAAGCGAAAACGAACGGCTCGGTAGATGTCACTAGGCCGATGTTTGGAAGCGCCTGCAAACAATGTAGGCCCAAGAAATGAGGCTAACGTTCTTGGTTGCTGAAGACCAGAAGCTAATCTTCACGTAAGCGTCAAATCAGCACCGTCTAGACACTGAACGGCGCCGGTCGCAAAGTAGCCCCCACTAAATTTTGGTGGGGACTATCTTGGAAAGCGAAGTTGAACACAGCAGGCGTCGGCGTAGCACGA
>NZ_JNNN01000033.1:0-19561 GCF_000735635.1 Massilia sp. LC238
GCCCTGCTGGGCTTGCTCGCCGGCGGCGCCCAGGCGGGCATTTGCCCTTCACGGCCGACTCGCACTTGTAATGGACGTGCACGCCCGCCTGGGCGCCGCCGGCGAGCAAGCCCAGCAGGGCGATGGCGGCAATCGCCTTGTTTTTCGTATGCATGATGGTCTCCCTTGGCAGCGGCCCGCGCCATGCGGCGGGCCATGCTTGCATCCTGCATGCCAAATGTGGAGAAATGATGGAGCGCAGAGCTAGAGGTCGCAGCGGTAGCCGAGCCCATAGATCGAGCGGATCGCTTCCAGCCCCGGCGCGGCGGCATCGATCTTGCGCCGCAGGTTCTTGATGTGGCTGTCGATGGCGCGGTCGGTGGCGTCCAGGCTGTGGGCACGGGCGGCATCGAGCAGCTGGGCGCGCGAGAACACCTGCCCCGGGCGCCGCGCCAGCGCCGCCAAGATCGCGAATTCGGTCGGGGTCAGGTCGAGCTGCCGGCCCTGGATCGCGATACGGCGCGCGCCCTCGTCGATGGCCAGCACGCGTTGGGCTTCTGCCGGGCCCGCGCGGCGCAGGATGGCCTTGATGCGGGCCATCAGTTCGCGCGGGCTGAAGGGCTTGCACAGGTAGTCGTCGGCGCCGGCTTCCAGGCCGAGCAGGCGGTCGATCTCCTCGACCCGCGCGGTTACCATGATCACCGGCAGGTCGCTGGACGCGCGCAGCGTGCGGCACAGCGACAGGCCGTCGAGGCCCGGCAGCATCAGGTCGAGCACGACCAGGGCGGGCGGGTGGACGCGGATCGCGGCCAGTGCCTCGCGGCCGTCGCCGAAGACCTGCGGCGCATAGCCGGAAGCGCGCGCGTAGTCGGCGACCAGCGCGGCCAGTTCGGGTTCGTCTTCCACGATCATGATGGACTGGCTCATGCGGCGCCTCGCGCCAGCGGCAGGGACAGCGTCACGCGCAGGCCGCCGAGCGGCGAGTGGGCGAAGGCCAGGCTGCCGCCCTGGGCTTCGAGCAGGCGCCGGCATAGCGCCAGGCCGAGCCCGGCGCCGCCATGGGCACGGCTGCGCGAGGCGTCGACGCGGTAGAAGCGTTCGGCCAGGCGCGCCAGGGCATCGTCCGGCACGCCCGGGGCGCTGTCGTCGATGACGAGGTGAAGGCAGCTAGTGTCGGCATGCGCATGGAGCGCGATGCGCCCGCCCGCGGCGGTATACCGCAGGCTGTTCTCGAACAGGTTGTCCAGCACCTGACGCAGGCGGTCCGGGTCGGCCAGCACGCGGCTGCGCGCAGGGGCGGCGCCGGGCTCGAAGGCTAGGGCGGCCGCCTGCAGGCGCGCGGCGAAGCCTTGCGCGTGGGCGCTGGCGAGCTCCCACAGGTCGAGCGGGACCGGCTTGCAGTCGAGCGCCCCGACGTCGGCGCGCGCCAGCGCATACAGTTCGTCGATCAGCTTGTTCAGGGCCAGCACCTGGCGCAGCATGGACTCGACGGTCTCGGGCGTGGCGCTGCGCACGCCGTCCTGCAGGGCCTCGAGCTGGGCGCGCAGCACGGCCAGCGGGGTGCGCAGCTCGTGCGAGGTATCGGCCACCCACTGGCGGCGCGCCCCTTCCGCGCTTTCCAGCTGCTGCGCCAGGGCGTTGAAGTGGCGCGCCAGCTCGCCCAGCTCGTCGCTGCGGGTGCTCGGCAGGCGTACCCTGTAGCGGCCGCCGGCCAGCGCGCCGGCGCCTGCGGCCAGGCGTTCGATCGGGTGGCGGAAGTGGCGCGCCAGCAGCACGGCGGCAAGCGCGCTCAGGGCGACTGCCGCGGCGACGATCGGCCACAGGCTGCTGCGCAGCTGTTCCAGGAAGGCGAAGGCCATCGCATCGCTCGGCCGCTGGCTGGGCGCCACGCCGAGCAGGCCGACCGTGCGGCCGCCGACTTCGATGGCACGGTGGACCAGCGGGAAGTCGCCCGGCACGCGCCCTGCCAGGTAGGCGCCCTTCGCATCGAGCAGGGTGACGCGCTGGTGCAGGTCGTAGGTCACGCCATCGGCACGCGGCGCGTCCACGCGCGGCGGAGCCAGGGGCAGCGCCGGTGGCGCAGGAGGAGCGGGCGGCGCTGGCGGCGCTGGCGGCATGACGCCGTCCATCGGCGCAGCCGGGATTGGGGCGCTGGCCCGCGCGGGCGTTGCCGGAGGCAGGGGAGCTGCCGGTAGCTCGGGCGCCGGTGGCACGGCCATCGTCCGGCGCGCGCGTTCCTCCTGCAGGCGCACCAGCTCCTGCGCAATCCAGCCGTGCCGTGCATCGCCGGCGGGCAGGAATTGCCAGCCGCCCTGGGCCAGGTAGCGCGTCGCCAGGCTGTCCGACAGTTCGCCCAGGCGGTCGAGTTCGATGCCGACGGCGTAGTCGCCGAAGCTGGCCAGCACGTTCTGGCGCAGCAGGTAAACGGCGCTGGCAACCACCGCGAGGATGGCGAGCAGGACCGAGATGAAGAGACGGTGGCCGATAGAAAATTTCACAATGTCGAGTCAGTGTCGGACTACATGAAAGAGATTTTTTATTCTCAAAAAGATGTGGCGAACGATCATCCTATTCTAGTGATGCCAAAACTGCACTTGAAATTACTTCCAGTCTGACGGAGGAAACGCCGGAGCCGGCAAGGTTCAGTCCTACAAGACTATTGCCGGTTTTGGGTGGTCTACCGGCCTCGTCGTGGTTAGGATGGACCTGTCTCAGCCACTTCCGGCTGGTGCTTTCAACATAGATAGGAGGCAACTATGGCATCGAATAACCAAGGCGGCAACAAGGGCAACAACCAGGGCAATCAGCAGAGCGGCGATACCAGCAACCGCGGTTTCGCTTCGATGGATCCGCAGAAGCAGCGCGAGATTGCATCGGAAGGCGGCCGTGCTGCACACGCATCGGGCAATGCCCATGAGTTCACCTCGGAAGAAGCACGCCGTGCCGGCTCGATGAGCCACGGCGGCGGTGGCGGCCAGCAGAGTGGCGGCCAGGGCGGCAACCAGCAAAGTGGCGGTGGCGGCCGCGGCGGCAATCAGGCTAGCAGCGGCAACACCCGCGGCGGCTCGCCGGAGCAGCATGCCAAGGCCGGCTCGCAGAGCCACAAGAACGACAAGTAACCAATAGCATCGTTCTTCGTAGGGTGGGCAAGTTTCTTGCCCACGCGGTGATAGCTGGCAGCAAGATCATCCGGCACGAAAGCGGAGCCACTACCTATCACCGCGTGGGCGGGAAAACAGTCCACTGGACTGTTTTCCCGCCCACCCTACCTAATACACGTCACGCCGGTAGCGTCCCTCGGCCGTGAGCGCATCCAGTGTCTCCGCACCCAGGACTTCCGTCAGCGCCTCGTGCACGCCCCCCGCCATCCCCTGCAGGCTGCCGCACACGTAGATCGCCGCGCCCCCGTCGACCCAGCTGCGCAGCGTTTGCGCCTGCTCGCGCACCAGGTGCTGCACATAGCGCGGCGCCGCCTGATCTCGCGAGAAAGCGAGGTCGAGCCGGGCCAGGTCGCCCGAGGCCAGCCATCCCTGCAGCTCGTCGCGGCACAGGAAGTCGTGGGCAGCATTGCGTTCGCCGAACAGCAGCCAGTTGTCGCCTTTTCCGTCATCGATGCGCGACTTGAGCAGCGCGCGCAGCCCGGCCAGCCCGCTGCCGTTGCCGATCGCAATCAGGGGACGTGCGGCGTTGCCGTTCAGGCGGAAGCGCGCATGCGCGCGGATGCGCAGGCGGACCACCTCATCCGGCGAAGCCGTCTCGCACAGCCAGCTAGACGCCGCGCCCAGGCTGCCGTCCTCGCGCCGCTGCAGGCGCACCAAGAGTTCCAGCCGGCCTTCGGAAGGCAGGGACGCGATCGAATATTCACGCGGATGTTCCGGGTCGGCGGGGGCGCTGACCTGGGCCAGGTCGCCGGCCTCCCATGCCGGCAGTGCGGCATCAAGCGGGACCAGCGCGATGCGGTACAGCGGGGCGCCGGCGCTGCCCGGATTGGCGAGCTCGCGCGCTGCGATGCGCCACTCGCCGTAGCTCGGGGCTTCCCAGTCCGGGGCGTCGCTGGTGCCGGCCAGGCGGCCGATGTGGTGCTGCCATGCGGCCAGCGCCGCGGCGTTGCCGCGGTCGACGTCGATGCGTTCGAACAGCGGCGTGGCGCCGTGCGCGGTTAGCCAGCCGTCCAGCGCGCGGCCGAAGCCGCAGTAATTCGTGTAGCTGCTGTCGCCCAGCGCCAGCACCGCGTAATGCAGCTGCGACAGGTCGAGCCCGGCACCCATGGTCACGCCGGCGAAACGCGCGGCGCTGTCGGGGGCGTCGCCCTCGCCATAGGTGCTGGCGATGAACAGGATCCGGCCGGCCTTCGACAGCGTGTCCGGGTCGAGCGCCGACATGCAGGCCGCGCGCGCCGACAGGCCGCCCGTCGTCAAGGTGGCCGCGGTCTGTTCCGCCAGGTATTCGGCGCTGCCGGTCTGGCTGGCGTGGACCACCAGCCAGTCGGCCTTGCCCGTGGCGGTGGCCTTGCGGGCGCCGGCGCGGGCGCGCCAGAACGCGAAGCACATCGCGAGGTAGCCGCCCGACAGGGCAAGGGCGCTGCCCCAGCGCACCGGATCGATGGTGAGCATCATTGCAGCAGCTCGCGCCAGGCGGCGCTGGTATGCTCGCGCAACCCGCCCTCGTGGCGAACCAGGTAGCGCCCCGCGATGCCGCGCGCATCGGCAAAGGCCAGTCCCGCCTCGACGCCCATCACGGTCAGCGCGGTGGAGAGTGCATCGGCCACCATGCAGCTGGCCGCCACGACCGTACAGGAAGCGACGCCGTTGGCGATCGGATGGCCGCTGCGCGGGTCGATCGTGTGCGACGCGCGCTGCCGACCGTGCTCGAAGTAGCTGCGGTAGTCGCCCGAGGTGGCGACCGCCAGCCCGTGCAGGGCCACCATGGCCTGCGGGCTTGCTGCCGCATCGGGCACGCCTTCGATCTCGACCCACCAGGGCTCGCCGCCCGGCTTCATGCCGGCGCCGCGCAGCTCGCCGCCGACTTCGACCAGGTAGTGGCGCACGCCGAGGCGCTCCAGGCACAGGCCCAGGCGGTCCACGCCATAGCCCTTGGCGATCGAGGAGAAATCGAGGACGGCGCCGCCCGGCTGCAGCAGGCGGCGGCCCGCGCGGTCGAGCTGCGGGACGGCCCTGGCGCGGCGCGCCAGGGTGCTGGCGACTTCGATGGGGGAGGGCAGCTGGAAACCGGCCCCGTCATGGCGGCCGGTCGGGCCGAAGCCCCACAGTCTGACCAGCGCCCCGGCGGCCGGGTCGTAGGCGCCGGCCGTGTCTTCATGGACCTGCAGCGCAAGATCGACGACGTCGTAGAACTGCGGCGGCAGCGCATGCCAGCTGCCGGCCGGCGCGCGGTTGTAACGCGCCAGCAGGGAGCTTTCTTCCCAGTGGCTCATCTGCGCGACGATCTCGTCCAGCTCGCGCTGCAGGGCGGCTTCCAGACCCTGGCCCGCCCCGGGCGGCACCAGCATCTGCGCCGACCAGGTGGTGCCCATCGAACGGCCGGCCGCCTTGCGCAGCACGCTGCCCGCCGGAGGGAGTGCCATGTCGATCTCGAAGGGAACGAGGACGCTGCGCAGGTTCTGCATGCCGGCCTGCCGTCCTTACTGGGGCAGCACTTCGAAGGTGGCGGCGTAGGTGTAGCGCTTGGCGCCCGGCTGCTGCGGGGCGCCGCGTTCGCCGTGCGGCACTGCCGCGCTCAGGTAGTACATGTTCGGCGCCGCCACGGTGAAGCTGGCTTCGCCCTTGGCGTCGGTGGTCAGGCGCTGCTCGCCCGAGGAGCCGCGGTACTTGGCGGTGCCCGGCACCACGCTGAACGGCATGCTGGCCACCGGCTTGCCGTCGAGCTGGAAGCGCACGCGGATCGGCTCGCCGACACGCAGGTCGGACGGGTGGGTGACCGGCACCAGCTCGAGGCCGACGCCGCTCGGCTTCAGGGCGGTCTCGTTCATCTTGTTGGCCGAGACGAAGGTTTCCAGGCGGGTGTGCACGTTGGTGGTCTGCACTTCGGTGGCGCCGGCCGGCACCTGCACCTGCGGGCTGCCCTGCGGGCCGCGGAAGCGCTTGGTCTCGCCGTTCAGCTTGTAGCTGCCCATCACGTTGTTGTTGACGATGGACAGGCGGTAGGTGCCGTCCTTCGGCAGGCGCAGGTCGAGCGTGCTGCGGTACTTGCCCAGCACCGCGCCGGTGGCCTTGCTGGTCGCGCCGTCCGGGTCGGTGATGGTCAGGTTGTCCAGGCGCAGCGGGGCGTGGTTGAATTCGAACAGCTGGTTCGAGATGCCGGCGTCGAGCGTGACCCAGGCTTCCTTGGCGTCGACCATGGTGCTGTTCGGCAGCAGCCAGGCGTCGTGCGCCTGCGCGGTGAAGGACATGCCGGCGAGGATCAGGCCGAGCAGGGCGGCTTTGGTGAAGCGGGGTTGTTGCATGGTGTGTTCTCCTGTTCTTGATGCGTTATTGGATCTGGAGCGACACGGCCCCCAGTTCGTCCTTGCCCGCCGCGCTGGCCGCGACCTTGCCCTTGCCGGCCCAGTTGAAGGGCAGCTTGACCACTTCGCGTCCGCCCGATTCGCGCGAGGCCTCGACCACCAGCGTGTAGTCGCCGGCCGGGAGCTTGTCCAGGCCATGGCGCGCGCCGTCGAACTTCATGGTGTGGGCGCCCGGCGGACGGGTCGCGCCGCTCACGCCGTCGATCGGCATGGTCGCTTCGCGCCCGGCCTTGCGCCACCAGGTGCGCAGGTCCTTCAGCCATTTCTCGCCTTCGCGGTTCTTCAGCTTGAGGTCGTACAGCACGGCCAGGTTCGATGCGACCGTCTGGTCGGCGCGCTCGATCCAGATCGCTACATAGGGCTTGTGGTATTCGGCCACGTTCAGGCGCGGCAGCTCGAACTTGACGGACAGGTCGGCGCCCACGGCCCAGCTCGATGCAAACGGCAGGGTCAGGAGGAGTGAATGGGACAGTTTCATTCTTGGTCTTCTCAATGGGGGTCAATGAACGAACAGCAGGGCCAGCACGATCGGCAGCACGATGCCGAAACCGACCACGGGCCAGGTCGACGGCCGCTTGGCCGCGTGGTACTTCAGGATCAGGAAGCCGGTGATGCAGAACACCACGCAGGCGACCGAGAAAATGTCGATGAACCAGCTCCACACCGGGCCCGTGTTGCGACCCTTGTGCATGTCGTTGAGCCAGGAGATCCAGCCACGGTCGGTCCGCTCGTATTCGGCGCTGCCGTCGGCCGCGATGCGCAGCCAGGCGTCGCCGCCCGGGCGGGGCAGGGCCAGGTAGGCGTCTTCCTCGCTCCACTCGGCGCGCTTGCCGCGCGCCTCGACCGGGAAGGCGGCGTTGGCCCAGTCCGCGATCTCGCTCGGCAGCGGCACTTCGGCGTCGGCATGCTCGGCGGCGAATGTCGCGAGCTGGGCGCGCAGGGGCTCGGGCAGGCTCGCCTTCAGGCGGGTGACCCGGGGCTCGGCCTCGATCAGGCTGGCATTATTTAGGGTCAGGCCGGTAAAGCTGAACAGCAGCATCGCCATCAGGCAGATGGCGGAGCTGATCCAGTGCCACTGGTGCAGCTGCTTCAAATAGACGGCGCGACCCGCGCTGGGCAGGGTCTTGGGTGCTGCGGATGCGGAAGTGGTCGGTCCGGTTGGGCTCATCATTAAATGATAACGATTATCATTTACCTGGTCAACCCGCTCCGTGTGGCTTTACAAATAGAAATAAAACATTTCTTGTTGAACGCTCTGCCTTGCCCGGAAGCTTGCGTTACAATACTGTGCGCCAAAAGGCAGCAGGAGGCCTGTTTGCCTTGCTTGGTGCACAGAACGACGTCCTTCCCCCACAACTTGAGAAGTAAGTGCGATCCGCTAACCGGTCAGGCCGTGTCGCGGAAGGTTAGATTAACCCGCCCCATACTCGCGAAGCGCGAAGAAAGGTGAGCAAGAATGATGCAGCAACAGAATGCGAACTCGTACCTGTTCGGCGGTAATGCGCCCTACGTGGAAGAGTTGTACGAAGCGTACCTGAACAATCCGGGTTCGGTCCCGGAAAACTGGCGCGCTTACTTTGACCAGATGCAGCACGTGCCCGCAGTGGACGGCTCCAGCCGCCCGGACGTGGTCCACTCCTCGGTCGTCGCCTCGTTCGCGGAACGCGCGAAGCAGGGCCCCATCCGCACCATCAGCGCCTCCTCCGACCCGGAAATGGGCCGCAAGCGCGTGGCCGTCACCCAGCTGATCGCCGCCTACCGCTACCTCGGCTCGCGCTGGGCCAACCTCGACCCGCTGCAGCGCCAGGAACGTCCGCCGCTGCCGGAACTCGACCCGGCCTTCTACGGCTTCACCGAAGCGGACCTCGACACCGTCTTCAACATCAGCAATACCTACTTCGGGAAAGAAACCGCGCCGCTGCGCGACATCCTGAACATGCTGCGTGATACTTACTGCCGTTCGATCGGCGCCGAGTTCATGTACATCAGCGATCCGACCGAAAAGCGCTGGCTGCAGGAGCGCCTGGAGTCGATCCGCTCGACCCCGACCTTCACCGGCGAAAAGAAAAAGCACATCCTCGAGCGCCTGACCGCGGCCGAAGGCCTGGAACGCTACCTCCACACCAAGTACGTCGGCGCCAAGCGCTTCTCGCTGGAAGGCGGCGAATCCTTCATCGCCTCGATCGACGAAGTCATCCAGCGCGCCGGTGAAAAGGGCGTGCAGGAAATCGTCATCGGCATGGCCCACCGCGGCCGCCTGAACGTGCTGGTCAACACCCTGGGCAAGAGCCCGGCCGACCTGTTCGAAGAATTCGAAGGCAAGCACGCCGACGACCTGCCGGCAGGCGACGTGAAATACCACCAGGGCTTCTCGAGCGACATCTCGACCCCGGGCGGCCCGGTCCACCTGTCGCTGGCCTTCAACCCCTCGCACCTCGAGATCGTCAACCCGGTCGTCGAAGGTTCGGTCAAGGCGCGCATGGAACGCCGAGGCGACCGCAAGGGCAAGGAAGTGCTGCCGATCCTGGTGCACGGCGACGCCGCATTCGCCGGCCAGGGCGTGGTCATGGAAACCCTGAACCTGGCCCAGACCCGCGGCTACGGCACCGGCGGTACCGTCCATATCGTCATCAACAACCAGATCGGCTTCACCACCTCGGACCCGCGCGACGCCCGTTCGACCATCTACTGCTCGGACGTCGTCAAGATGATCGAGGCGCCGGTGCTGCACGTGAACGCCGACGATCCGGAAGCGGTCGTGCTGGCCTCGCAGATCGCGATGGACTACCGCACCGAGTTCGGCAAGGACGTGGTCGTGGACATCGTCTGCTACCGCAAGCTGGGCCACAACGAGCAGGACACCCCGGCCCTGACCCAGCCGCTGATGTACAAGAAGATCGCCAAGCATCCGGGCACCCGCAAGCTGTACGCGGAGAAGCTGGCTGCCCAGGGCACCGTGCCGCCGGAAACCGGTGACCAGCTGGTCGCCGAGTACCGCGCCGCGATGGACGCCGGCAAGCACACCGTCGATCCGGTGCTGACCAACTTCAAGGGCAAGTACGCCGTCGACTGGGCGCCGTTCCTGAACAAGAAGTGGACCGACGCTTGCGATACCTCGGTGCCGCTGGCCGAACTGAAGCGCCTGGCCGAACGCATCACCAAGGTGCCGGAAGGCTTCAAGCCGCACTCGCTGGTCGAGAAGGTCCTGAACGACCGCGCCACCATGGGCCGCGGCGAGATGAACCTCGACTGGGGCATGGGCGAGCACCTGGCATTCGCCTCGCTGCTGTCCTCGGGCTACGCAGTGCGCCTGTCGGGCCAGGACGCCGGCCGCGGCACCTTCGTGCACCGCCACGCCGTGCTGCACGACCAGAACCGCGAGCGCTGGGACCAGGGCATCTACCTGCCGCTGGCCAACGTCTCGGACAACCAGGCCAACTTCACCGTGATCGACTCGGTGCTGTCGGAAGAAGCGGTGCTCGGCTTCGAGTACGGCTACTCGACCGCCGAACCGAACACGCTCACCATCTGGGAAGCCCAGTTCGGCGACTTCGTCAACGGCGCCCAGGTCGTCATCGACCAGTTCATCGCTTCGGGCGAAGTGAAGTGGGGCCGCGCCTCGGGCCTGACCATGATGCTGCCGCACGGCTACGAAGGCCAGGGTCCGGAGCACTCGTCGGCACGCATCGAGCGCTTCCTGCAGCTGTGCGCCGACAACAACATGCAAGTGGTGCAGCCGACCACGGCCGCCCAGATCTTCCACCTGCTGCGCCGCCAGATGGTGCGCCAGTTCCGCAAGCCGCTGGTGATCTTCACGCCGAAGTCACTGCTGCGTAACAAGGACGCCGGCTCGCCGCTGACCGACCTGGCCAAGGGCGGCTTCCAGACCGTGATCGGCGAAGTGGACGAGAAGATCGACGCATCCAAGGTCAAGCGCGTGCAGGTCTGCTCGGGCAAGGTCTACTACGACCTGGTCAACGCACGCAAGACCCGCGGCGTCAGCGATGTCGCCATCGTTCGTATCGAACAGATGTACCCGTTCCCGCACAAGTCGTTCGCCGCCGAACTGAAGAAGTACCCGAACGCGACCGAAGTGGTGTGGGTGCAGGACGAGCCGCAGAACCAGGGTCCGTGGTTCCAGATCCAGCACAATGTCTTCGAAAGCATGGAAGACGGCCAGCGCCTCGCCTACGCAGGCCGTCCGGCTTCCTCGTCGCCTGCGGTCGGCTATGCCGACAAGCATGTGGCGCAGCAGAAGGAACTGCTGGAAACCGCGTTCTCGAAACTCAAGGGTTTCATCCTGACCAAGTAATCACCACTGCCCCCGCATGCGTCTGACGCACGGGGGCGTTTGCATACAGAATACATAAACGGAGCTACAACAAAATGGCACAAATCGAAGTCAAGGTCCCCCAACTGTCGGAATCGGTTGCTGAAGCAACCCTGCTGTCCTGGCACAAGAAAGTCGGCGAGCAGGTCTCGCGCGACGAGAACATGATCGACATCGAGACCGACAAGGTGGTCCTGGAACTGCCGGCCCCGAGCGAAGGCGTGATCGTCCAGCTGCTCAAGGCCGACGGCGCCACCGTCGTGTCGGGCGAAGTCATCGCCATCATCGACACCGAAGCTTCGGCCCAGACCAGCCCGCTGGAAGTGAAGCCGATCCCGTCGGCCGCCCCGAACGCACCGATCGCCGCCGCTCCTGCTGCCGCAGGCCCGGCCGCAGGGGCGGGCGGCGCGAAGGGCGACGTCGCCATGCCGGCCGCCGCCAAGATCCTGGCTGACAACAACATGAGCGCCGCCGACGCCACCGGCACCGGCCGCGACGGCCGCGTGACCAAGGGCGACGCCCTGGCCGCTGTCGCCAACAAGCCTGCCGCTGCCGCCGCTCCGGCACCTGCCGCCGCCAAGCCGGCCCTGCAATCGGTCGCCGCACCGGTCGCCAACCTGGGCGACCGTCCGGAAGAGCGCGTGCCGATGAGCCGCCTGCGCGCCCGCATCGCCGAGCGCCTGCTGCAGTCGCAGCAGACCAACGCCATCCTGACCACCTTCAACGAGGTGAACATGGCGCCGGTCATGGAACTGCGCAACAAGTACAAGGACAAGTTCGAGAAAGAGCACGGCGTCAAGCTGGGCTTCATGTCCTTCTTCGTCAAGGCCGCTGTCGCCGCCCTGAAGAAGTACCCGATCCTGAACGCCTCGGTCGACGGTAACGACATCGTCTACCACGGCTACTTCGACATCGGTATCGCCGTCGGTTCGCCGCGCGGCCTGGTGGTGCCGATCCTGCGCAACGCCGACCAGCTGTCGATCGCCGAGATCGAGAAGAAGATCGGCGAATTCGGCCAGAAAGCCAAGGACGGCAAGCTGACCCTGGAAGACCTGAACGGCGGTACCTTCTCGATCTCGAACGGCGGCGTGTTCGGCTCGATGCTGTCGACCCCGATCATCAACCCGCCGCAGTCGGCGATCCTGGGCGTGCACGCCACCAAGGACCGCGCCGTCGTGGAAAACGGCCAGATCGTCATCCGCCCGATGAACTACCTGGCGATGTCGTACGACCACCGCATCATCGACGGCCGCGAAGCCGTGCTGGGCCTGGTGGCCATGAAGGACGCGCTGGAAGATCCGGCACGCCTGCTGCTCGACCTGTAATTCGGCAGCACCGTAGTGCAATACAGACATGCCTGCGTTTGCAGGCATGTCCCCAACACCAGTGAGGACCGCCATGATCTCCGATGAAATCCGGCGTTTGCACGAACTGCACCAGGCCGGCGCGCTCTCCGACGCCGAATTCGAGCAGGCCAAGGCGAAAGTGCTGGCCAGCGAAAAAGTCAGCCTGGAAAAGGAGGGCAGGAGCAGCGCAGGGGCAGGTTTCGGCCCGCCGCCCGGCAGCTTCGAGGCCAAGCTGAAGTCCCTGCGCCGTACGCGCCGCGACCGCTGGCTGGCCGGCGTCTGCGGCGCCCTGAGCGATGGCTTCGGCATGGACATCTATGCCTGGCGCCTCGTGTTCGTCCTGCTCACCCTGGTGACCTCCGGTGCTGGGGCGCTGGCCTATCTGGCGCTGTGGATCTTTGTCCCAGAAGAATAAATAAGGAAGCTATTCATGAGTAACGAGAAACAATTCGACGTCGTCGTGATCGGCGGCGGCCCTGGCGGCTACATCGCCGCCATCCGTGCAGCGCAGCTCGGCTTCAAGACCGCTTGCATCGACGCATGGAGCAATGCGGCAGGCAAGCCGGCCCCGGGCGGCACCTGCACCAACGTCGGCTGCATCCCGTCCAAGGCCCTGCTGCAGTCGTCGGAGCACTTCGAGCACGCCGGCCACGCCTTTGCCGACCACGGCATCAAGGTTGGCGGCCTGGAACTCGACCTGCCGACCATGCTCAAGCGTAAGGACACCATCGTCAAGCAGAACAACGACGGCATCCTGTTCCTGTTCAAGAAGAACAAGGTCACCTTCTTCCACGGCCTCGGTTCGTTCGCCGGCAAGACCGAGGGCGGCTACACCGTCAACGTGAGCGGTCCGACCACCGACACCCTGACTGCCAAGAACGTGGTCATCGCGACCGGTTCGAACGCCCGCCAGCTGCCGGGCGCGGAATTCGACGAGAAGCTGATCCTGTCGAACGAAGGCGCACTGGCGATCGACGCCGTGCCGTCGAAGCTGGGCGTGATCGGCGCCGGCGTCATCGGCCTGGAAATGGGCTCGGTGTGGCGCCGCGTCGGTGCTGACGTCACCGTGCTGGAAGGCCTGCCGACCTTCCTGGGCGCGGTCGACGAGCAGATCGCCAAGGAAGCGCACAAGCTGTTCACCAAGCAGGGCCTGAAGATCAACCTGGGCTGCAAGATCGGTGCGATCACCAAGGGCGAGAACAACGTCACCGTCAACTACGCCGATTCGACCGGCGCCGAGCAGACCGCCACTTTCGACCGCCTGATCATCTCGATCGGCCGCGTGCCGAACACCAACGGCCTGAATGGCGAAGCGGTCGGCCTGCAGCTGGACGAGCGCGGCTTCGTGGTCGTGGACGACGAGTGCCGTACCAGCCTGCCGGGCGTGTGGGCAGTCGGCGACGTGGTGCGCGGCCCGATGCTAGCGCACAAGGCGGAAGAAGAGGGCGTCGCGGTTGCCGAGCGCATCGCCGGCCAGCACGGCCACGTCAACTTCAACACCATCCCGTGGGTCATCTACACCTCGCCGGAAATCGCCTGGGTCGGCAAGACCGAGCAGCAACTGAAGGCCGAAGGCGTGTCCTACAAGGCCGGCACCTTCCCGTTCATGGCCAACGGCCGTGCGCGTGCGCTGGGCGACACCTCGGGCATGGTGAAGTTCCTGGCCGATGCCACGACCGATGAAATCCTGGGCGTGCACATCGTCGGCCCGGTGGCTTCGGAGCTGATCTCGGAAGCCGTCGTCGCGATGGAGTTCAAGGCCTCGTCGGAAGACATCGCCCGCATCTGCCACGCGCACCCGTCGCTGTCGGAAGCCGTCAAGGAAGCCGCGCTGGCGGTGGACAAGCGTTCGCTGAACTTCTAAGTTTCACCTGTAGGGTGGGCGGCGCATTTCAGGCCCTGCCTGAAATGCGCCGCCCACCCTACGTTTACACCGTCACTATGAACGTCCAAGAGTATTACCAGCACGCGCTGACCGAGCGCGGCTTCAAGTCCGACCCGGCACAGGCCGCCGCGGTGGATCGCCTGCAGCAGGCGTACGACGACTGGGTCCAGTACAAGGCCCAGCGGTCGTCCGCTTTCAAGCGCCTCATCAACCGCCCGGACGTGCCCAAGGGCGTGTACATGTGGGGCGGGGTGGGGCGCGGCAAGTCCTTCCTGATGGACTCCTTCTATTCGGTGGTGCCGGTGGTGCGCAAGACCCGCCTGCACTTCCACGAATTCATGCGCGCCGTGCATGGCCAACTGGATGAACTGAAAGGCGTGGCCGATCCGCTCGACGAAGTCGCCAAGCGCATCGCGAAAAAATACCGCCTGATCTGCTTCGACGAATTCCACGTCTCGGACATCGCCGACGCGATGATCCTGTACAACCTGCTCAAGGCCTTGTTCGACAACGGCGTCTCCTTCGTGATGACCTCGAACTACGAGCCGTCGACCCTGTATCCGGACGGGCTGCACCGCGACCGCATGTTGCCCACCATCGCGCTGCTCAAGGACAAGCTGGACGTCCTGAACGTCGATGCCGGCAACGACTACCGCAAGCGCGCGCTCGAGCAGGTGGAGGCCTACTACACGCCGCTGAATGCGGCCTCGGACCATGCGCTGCGCGAAGCCTATGCCAAGGTGGCCGACACCGCCGACGAGAGCCCGATCGTGCACATCGAGAACCGCGAGATCCGCGCACTGCGCCGCGCCGGCGGCGTGATCTGGTTCGACTTCGCCACCCTGTGCGGCGGGCCGCGCTCGCAGAACGACTATCTCGAACTGGCCTCGCGCTTCCACACCGTGATCCTGTCAGGCATCCCGGCCATGTCCGCGGGACAGTCCTCGGAAGCGCGCCGCTTCACCTGGCTGGTGGACGTGTTCTACGACCACAAGGTCAAGCTGATCATGTCGGCCGCGGTGGAGCCGGAGGAGCTGTACACCCAGGGTATGCTCGCGAACGAATTCCACCGCACGGTCTCGCGTATCATTGAAATGCAGTCGCGCGAATACATGCTGGCCGAACGCCGCGGCGCCGCCGATGCCATCGCCTGATCGAAAGGAAACCATGAGGAGTTACTCAATCATCCGCGTCCTCGCCGCGGCCGCGGTCGCCGCAAGCCTGTCCGCCTGCGCCAGCGTCGAGCCGGGCCCTGCGCTGGAAACGGTCGACCCCACCACCTCGGTGGAACAGGCCGATCAGCGCCTGGCCGCGGTCGCCGTCGAACGGGCCGCGATCGAGGCGCGCTATGCCGAGCGGGAAGCGGTCTGCTACGAGAAATTCTTCGTCAATAACTGCCTGGACGAAGCGAAAGAACGCCGCCGCGTGGCCTTGAATGCGCAGCGCAACATCGAAATCGAAGCCGAGCGCTTCAAGCGCCGCGTGAAGGTCGAGGAGCGCGACCGCGAGATCGCCGCCGCAGACGCCGAATACAAGGCCGAGGAAGCGCGCCTGGCGGCCGAACCGCCGCCACCGCCACGCGACACCACGGCCGTGCCGCCACCCAAGCCGTCGCCGGCCGCCTCGCGCATGGCGCGCCGCACTGCCAAGGCAAAGGAAGAGGCTGCCCGCGCACCAGAGGAAGCCGCCAAGGCCGCGGCGAACGTGCGCGCGTTCGAGGAACGCAAGCGCAAGGCGGAGCAGAAGCAGAAGGAAGTCGCGCAGCGCTTGGCCGAGCGCGAGGCGAAGGCGGCCGCGCGTAAAGCCGAGGAAGAGAAGGCGAAGGCGGCGACGCCGGCTGCGGGAAAGTGAATTAGTGCATTCTGCTAGCGCTTGCTAGCGACCACTACAAGTTGATCCGTCGTCCCGGCGCAGGCCGGGACCCAAGTTCGTCGCCTATCGGCTGCGCTTGATGCTAGCAGGGGCGCGTGCAAAATTGGATTCCGGCCTACGCCGGAATGACGGCTCGACGGCTAACAATGGAAGGGCCGTTGGCAGTGTTCAGACTGGCCGCCCAACCCTTCCCGCCAAGCCATCCTGCGCCGGCTTCACCAGCTTCACAATCGCCATCGAGCAATTCCCGCCCTTGCCCTGCGAGCGCTCCTTCGCCTTGTTGATCAGCATTTCGGATGCCTGCCGCGGCGTGGCCCTGCTGGTGGCCGCCGCCAGTTCGGCATCCGTGAAGAAATGCCATAAACCGTCCGAGGCCAGCAGGAACACGTCTCCCGGCGCCAGCCCGGTGTGGCTGCCGAAGCTCACGAAGGGCTCCTTGCGGCTGTTGCCCATGACGTTGAGCAGCAGCTTGGACTTGCGGTGGTTCCTTGCCGCGTCCTCCGGCAGCCTGTCGCTGGAGACCAGGTGCTGCACATAGGCCGCGTCGCCCGTGCGCAGCTTGCACTTGCCGTCATGAAAATGGTACAGGCGCGAGTCGCCCACATGTCCCCACACCGCCTCGCCGTGCGGCGTCAATACCAGGCCGACGAAGCTCGCATGCGCTTCCAGTCCCTCGCCGGCGCCGAGCATCACCGAGTTCATCTTCATGACCAGATGGGTTTCGCTGACGATGTCCTGTAGCAGCTGCTCGATCCGCTCCAGGCTGGGGCGGTCGCCCGGCTTGAATTCGTCGAAGACCTGGCGCGCCGTGTGCAGCACCTGGTCCGCCCCTGCAGCGCCGGCGATGCCGTCCGACAGCACGGCCAGCACGTAACCGGGCGCGCGGGCGCCGGTCAAGAGGGCAACGCGGTCGTTCTGCTGCGGGCGGTTCCCGATGTGCTGCGCGGTTCCCGCTTCGATCTTGTATGTTGTCATAAACCTTTATTTCCGTAGCGCCTGCGCCAATCTTTGTTGGCGGCAACCTCAGCGTAGATTAAACTATGCACCGAGAAGCCGTGGTGTTGCAAGCCGAACACAAGCGGCCGCCATCACGTGCCGCCTCCGACTGCCGGCGCCGCCACCCCAGCCCCCGCAAACGCTTTGTAAAGAACTGTTTGGAACAGCCATCATGACCGACGTCCAGGACATCCAGCGCCGCATCATTGAACTCGACGTGGAACACCGCGACCTCGATGCCGTCATTTCGATGCTTGCCGCGGACGGCCATGCCGACCAGCTCCAGCTGCGCCGTTTGAAAAAGCGTAAGCTGCAGCTGAAGGATCATATTACGCTGCTGAAGATGCAGCTGGTGCCCGATATTCCAGCTTGACCCAAGCTATAAAGAAACAAGCATTTTGACCGACCATCTCCCTGTTCCTGGCGTGACCGCCGAGCCGGTGGAGACGCCGCCGCAGGGCGACGTGCTTCCCGCCAGCGCCCGTCCGCCTGGTAAATACGACGACGAGCTCGACCGCCTGTTCGGGGCGGGAGGCCCGCTCGCGCCCAACGTCGGCACCTACAAGCCGCGCCAGTCGCAAACCGAGATGGCCAAGGCCATCGCGGCGGCGATCGCCGAGCAGAAGGTCTTGATGGCCGAGGCCGGCACCGGCACCGGCAAGACCTTCGCCTACCTCGTCCCGGCGCTGCTGTGGGGCGGCAAGACCATCATCTCGACCGGTACCAAGAACTTGCAGGATCAATTGTTCCTGCGCGACATCCCGACCATCCGCGCCGCGCTGCGCGCGCCGGTCTCGGTGGCCCTGCTCAAGGGACGCTCGAACTACGTCTGCCATTTCCACCTGGAGCGCACGCTGAACAACGGGCGCCTGACCTCGCGCGACGACGTCGGACACCTGCGCGAGATCTCGCGCTTCATCAAGATGACCAACTCGGGCGACAAGGCCGAGCTGGCCAAGGTGCCGGAAAACGCCACGGTCTGGAACCTGGTCACCTCCACGCGCGACAGCTGCATGGGCGCCGAGTGCCAGTATTACCAGGACTGCTTCGTGATGAAGGCGCGCCGCGAGGCCCAGCAGGCCGACGTGGTGGTGGTCAACCACCACCTGTTCTTCGCCGACGTGGCCCTGAAGGACACCGGCGTCGCCGAACTGCTGCCCTCGGCCAACACCATCATCTTCGACGAAGCGCACCAGCTGCCGGACACCGCCACGCTGTTCTTCGGCCAGTCGGTCTCGACCTCGCAGGTGCTGGAACTGTGCCGCGACGTGCTGGCCGAAGGCCTGGCGCATGCGCGCGGACCGGACTGGGCCAAGGTCGTGACCGTGGTGGAAAAGGCCGCGCGCGACCTGCGCCTGACCTTCCCGGAAGGCGGTACCCGCCTGTCGCTGCCGCAGATCCTGCCAACCTCGGCCTTCTTCCCGGCGCTGGACAAGCTGAAGGAAGAGCTGTCCGGCATGATCACCGTGCTGGAAGAACATTCCGCCCGCGCGGAGACGATCGAGGCCTGCCGCCTGCGCGCGCACGAGCTCAGCGCGTCCTTCGACGCCTGGAAGCCGGATGCCAAGAAAGGCAAGGCGGTGGCGGGCGACGATGCCGCCGTGCTGTGGGTCGAGGCCTTCAATTCTTCCCTTCAGCTGCACAAGACGCCGCTGTCGATCGCCCCGATCTTCTCGGGCCAGCGCGAAGGCACGCCGCGCAGCTGGATCTTCACCTCGGCGACGCTGGCGGTGAAGAACGACTTCAAGCATTTCTCCGACCAGATGGGCCTGACCGGTGAACCGGCCATGACCTGGCCGAGCCCGTTCAACTACGGCGAGCAGGGCATCCTCTACGTGCCGACTGGCTTACCGGAGCCGAATTCCTTCCAGTACACCGACGCCTGCGTCGACATCGCGCTGCCGGTGATCGAGGCAGCGGGCGGGCGCACCTTCTTCCTGTGCACGACCATCCGCGCCGTGAACAAGGTGGCCGAGCGCCTGCGCGAGGAATTCGCCGCGCGCGGACTGGATTTCCCGCTGTTCGTGCAGGGCGAGCGCGGCCGTACCGAACTGCTGGATTCCTTCCGCAACGCCGGCAACGCCGTGCTGGTGGGCAGCCAGAGCTTCTGGGAAGGCGTGGACGTGCGCGGCGACGCGCTCTCGCTCGTCATCATCGACAAGCTGCCCTTCGCCCCGCCGGACGATCCGGTGCTGGCGGCGCGCATCGAGGTGATGGAAAAGCAGGGGCTGAACGGCTTCATGCACCACCAGCTGCCGGAGGCGATCATCACGCTCAAGCAGGGAGCAGGGCGCCTGATCCGCGACGTGGACGACCGCGGGGTATTGATGATCTGCGACCCGCGCATCATTACCAAGCCCTACGGCAGGCGTATCTGGCAGAGCCTGCCGCCGTTCAAGCGCACCCGGGTGCAGTCGGAAGTGATCGAGTTTTTCCGGCCGGGGACGATGGCGGATGCGGCGGATTTGAACGCCTGACGAGGTATCGTAGGGTGGGCGGGGAATGTATGGCACAGGGACATAGGTAACAGTCGTCTAGAGACATAGGTAACACCTTTTATGATCAGCGCACGACCAATAACTGGAGCGTGCGATGCCTTGGAAGGAGTGTTCCCGGATGGCCTCTCGTCT
>NZ_JNNN01000034.1:0-660 GCF_000735635.1 Massilia sp. LC238
TCGTGAGCTTGTGGGTGAAATCCTGGCGCACCCGCGCGATACGGGCGTGCAGGCGCGCCAGCGCCTTCGCTCCCTTGGCGCGGTTCTTCGACACGGGCAGTCGCATGCCTTTCGGGATCCGGCCCGCGATACCAGCCAAGGCCTTCGCGGCCTCCAGCTTGCGCGACAGGCGCCGGCCCCGGATGCGCAGGCGCCGCAGCGCGGCAGTCAAGGGACGCGGCGCCGCGATCTTCTCGCCGCTGGCGAGCGTGGCGGCCGCGCTCACGCCGAGGTCGACGCCGGTGACACCGTGGCCGCTGCGCGGCAGGCGCGCTGTCGCGTCGGGTACCTCGACCTGGACGCACAGGAACCAGTGATCCGCTTCGCGCGAGACGCTCGCGCCCAGGATGCGTCCAGGCCAGCGCAGCGCTTCGCACAGCGCCACCCGGCCGACCCTGGGCAGCACGGCGGTGCTTCCCTCGATCCTGAACTTGTCGTTCGCCAGGTAGAACGCATCGCGGCAGCGCCCCTTTTTCTTGAATACCGGCGGGTACGCCGGCCTTCCTGCACGGCGCTGCTCGAAGTAGCGGCTCCAGGCCCTGGCGAGGTTGGTGAAGGGCTGCGCATGGGCGTCGCGGTGGACGGTGCGCAGCCAGGGCTGCCGGTTCTGGTCAGTCGAGG
>NZ_JNNN01000035.1:0-4516 GCF_000735635.1 Massilia sp. LC238
GGGCGGCGGCGGGGGAGGCTGCGGCGTCGCCGTGGGCGGCGGCGTGAGCGGCTCGCCCGTGACCGGATCCACTTCCACCGGTGGATTGTCGAGCCCCGGGTCGATGTCGATCGCACGCAAATCCGGCCGTTCGACGAATTCCTCGAACACCCAGTCGTCATCCTCGCGCACCACGCCTTCCGGCTCCAGCTGTTCTTCCTGGGGCGGGACCTTGGCCAGGGCCGCGCGCATGTAGTCGATCCAGATCGGCAGCGCCAGGGTGGCGCCGAATTCGCGCCCGCCCAGCGAGCGCGGTTCGTCGTAGCCCATCCAGGCCACCGCCACCACCTTGCCGCCGTAGCCGGCGAACCAGCCGTCGATGGCGTCGCTGGTGGTGCCGGTCTTGCCGGCAATGTCCGTGCGTCCCAGCTGCCTGACCGAAGCGGCGCCGGTGCCGTAGCGGGTGACGTCGCGCAGCATCGAATTCAGGACGAAGGCATTGCGCTGGTCGAGCACGCGGTCGCTGTCCTGGCGCGCGGCCGGCTTGTTCTCCTGCAGGATGTTGCCGTTGCCGTCGCGGATCTCGGCGATCAGGTAGGGCTTGACGCGGTAGCCGCCGTTGGCGAACACCGCATAGGCGCCGGCCATCTGCAGCGGCGTCACCGCGCCGGTGCCCAGCGCCAGCGTCAGGTTCTTCGGGTGCTTCGGCAGGTCGAAGCCGAAGCGGCCCAGGTAGTCGTGGGTGTAGTCGGTGCCGAGCGCGCGCTGCAGGCGCACGGTGGTCACGTTCTTCGAATGCGCCAGCGAATGGCGCATCGTGATCGGACCGTCGAACACGCCGTCGTCGTTCTGCGGCGACCAGGTCTCGCCGGCGTTCTCGCCGGGCATGTCGAGCGGCTCGTCGAGGATGCGGGTGCCCGGCGAATAGCCCTTGTCCAGGGCCGCCGCGTACACGAAGGGCTTGATCGCCGAACCCGGCTGGCGCCAGGCCTGGGTCACGTGGTTGAACTTCTGCAGGTTGTAGTCGAAGCCGCCCACCAGCGCGTGGTAGGCGCCGGTGTCGGCGTCGATGGCGACAAAGGCGGCCGCCACCTGCGGCACCTGGGTGATGGCCCAGCTTTCCTTGCCTTTTTCCTTGCGCTGGCTGATCCGGACCACGGCGCCCGGCGTGATGCGCAAGGCTTCCTTGGCATTCGCCGCCAGGCCGCGCGCCGCGAACTTCAGGCCGGCGCCTTCGATCGTCACTTCCTCGCCGCTGAGCAGCTCGACGCGCACCGCCTGGGGCGAAGCCGCCAGCACCACCGCCGGCAGCAGGCCGTCGCTCGGCGTGCGCTTCTGCAGGGCCTCGATGACCGCTTCCTCGCGCTCGAGCGGGTCCTGCGGCAGCGTAATGCGCGCCTCGGGCCCGCGGTAGCCGTGGCGTTGGTCGTAGTCGAGCACGTTGCGGCGCACCGACTCGTAGGCCGCGTCCTGCTCGGCCTTGAGGATGGTGGTGGTCACCACGATGCCGCGCTCGTAGGCGCCCTCGCCGAGCTGGGCGAAGACGGCCTGGCGCGCCAGTTCGGCGACGTAGTCGGCCTTGGTGTCGAAGACCTGGCCGCCGCGGCGGATGCGCAGCGGTTCGGCCAGGGCCTGCCGGTATTCGGGCTCGCTGATCTGGCCGAGCTTGAGCAGGCGCTCGAGCACCGCGTGCTGGCGCTGCTGCGCGCGTTTCGGGTTGGCGATCGGGTTGTGGCGCGAGGGGTTCTGCGGCAGGCCGGCCAGCATCGCGGTTTCGGCCAGGGTCAGCTCGTCGAGCGTCTTGCCGAAGTAGCTGCGCGCCGCGCTGGAAAAGCCGTAGGAGCGGTTGCCAAGGAAGATCTGGTTCATGTACAGCTCGAGGATCTGGTCCTTGGTGAGCGCGTCCTCGATGCGGTAGGCCAGCGCTACCTCGGTGATCTTGCGCGACAGGACCTTCTCCTTGGAGAGGAAGAAGTTGCGCGCCACCTGCATCGTGATGGTCGAGGCGCCGCCGGAGCCGAAGCCGCCGCGCAGGTTGGTGTATACCGCGCGCATGGCGCCGCGCCAGTCGATGCCCTGGTGCTGGTAGAAGTGGGCGTCCTCGATGGCGAGCAGCGCCTGCTTCATGCGGGTCGGGATCTTGTCGATGGTGACGAAGTCGCGCCGCTCGACGCCGAACTCGCCGATCAGGTGCTTGTCGAGCGTGTACACGCGCAGCGGGATCTTGGGCTGGTAATCGAGCACCGCATCGATCTTCGGCACGTTCGGCAGGACCACCGTCATGGCATAGATGGCAAGGGCGGCCGCCAGTCCGACCAGGGCGGCGAGCGAAAAGAACAGGAACATCCGGAGACGGCGGGGGCGCTTGGCGGGCGACTGGGACGGCGGGCTGACAGGCTTGGTCACTGACTACTCTCGAAGAACGCTCGCAAGGTCGGAGCATTGCGGTGCATTGTATCGCGGGCATTCTACCGCTTCAAACTGCTTTCATTCCATTTCGGCATATGCGATAGTCACGCCTTCGGTTTTACCCAAGCGTGCATACCCGAGGAACACCCATGCCCTACGATTCGCCTTCCAATACCAGCGCGGCCGGCTTCAAGCCCTATATTCCTGCCAGCGCCAACCTGCCCGAGTTCACACTGCGCGCCCTGATCATGGGCACGGTGCTGGGCATGATCTTCGGGGCGTCCTCCCTCTACCTGGTGCTGAAGGTCGGCCTGACCGTGAGCGCCTCGATTCCGGTGGCGGTCATCGCCATCACCCTGTTCCACACGGCGAAGAAGTTCGGCGCGCGCGAATCGACCATCCTCGAGAACAGCATCACGCAGACCGCCGGCTCGGCGGGCGAATCGCTCGCCTTCGGCCTGGGCGTGACCATGCCGGCGATCATGATCCTCGGTTTCGACCTGGAGATCTCGCGCGTGATGCTGGTCGGCGTGCTGGGCGGCCTGCTGGGCATCCTGATGATGATCCCGATGCGCCGCACCATGATTGTCGACGCCCACCGCGAACTGAAGTACCCGGAAGGCACGGCCTGCGCCGAGGTGCTCAAGGCCGCGGCCACCGAGACCTCGCGCGCCGCGGCGGGCGAGGCGCGCGAAGACGGTTCCGATGCCGCGGTCGAGGCCAAGCGCCGCGCCATGCTGATCTTCGGCGGCTTCGGCATCGGCCTGGCGTACAAGACCCTGAGCGTGTCCTTCAAGGGCTGGCGCGACTACGTCAACTTCGAATTCGGCAACCCGCTCAAGGGCGGCTCGGCCGGCGCCGAAGTCTCGCCCGAGCTGCTCGGCGTGGGCTACATCATCGGCCCGCGCATCGCGCTCACGATGGCGGCCGGCGGCGTGCTGTCCTATCTGCTCCTGATCCCGATGATCGCCTTCTTCGGCGAGCTGCTCACGGTGCCGCTGGCGCCGGCCACCACCCTGATCCGCGACATGGGCCCGGACGACATCCGCAACGCCTACGTGCTGTACATCGGCGCGGGCGCGGTGGCGGCCGGCGGCCTGATCGCCCTGGTGCGCTCGATGCCGGCCATCTGGAACGGCCTGACGGGCGGCTTGTCGAGCATGAGCAAGAGCCGGGCCGCGGGCGCGGCGGCCGACAAGGCGCTGCGCACCGAGCAGGACATTCCGCTCAAATGGGTCCTGATCGGCTGCCTGGCAATCATCGCCATCATCACCGTGGCCACCCCGCTGCACATGAACCTGCTTGGCGCGCTCCTGATCCTGGTATTCGGCTTCCTGTTCGCCACCGTGTCCTCGCGCCTGACCGGCGAAGTCGGCTCGTCCTCGAACCCGATCTCGGGCATGGCGGTGGCCACCTTGCTGTTCACTTGCCTGATCTTCCTGGTGATGGGCTGGACCGGCGGCCAGTACTACGTCACCGCGCTGTCGGTCGGCGCCATCGTCTGCATCGCCGCGAGCAACGCCGGCACCACCTCGCAAGACCTGAAGACCGGCTTCCTGGTCGGCTCGACCCCGCGCATGCAGCAGTACGCGATCCTGTGCGGCGCCCTGGCCTCGGCCCTGATCCTGGGACCGATCCTGCTCAAGCTGAACGAGGCGGGCACCGTGTACGTGCCGGCGGCCCAGGTGGCGCCCGGCTTGAAGGTGGATGCTTCGAAGCTGACCGAAACCGCGCAGTTGCACGGCCCGCAGGCCGCCGGCGACGCCAACACCTACAAGGTCTGGCAGAAGACCGACACCGCGGGCGGCCCGGCCGGCAAGTACCTGGTGGCCGCCGACGGCAGCCTGGCCTACCTGGTCGACCCTGGTATCAACGGCACCCACAAGGTCCGTCCGGACGGCACCGAGGTGAAGAAGTACGACGCGCCCAAGGCGGTCCTGATGTCCTACATCATCAAGGGCATCCTCGACCAGGAGCTGCCATGGACGCTGGTGCTGTTCGGCGTGATGATCTCGGTGGTGCTCGAGATGGCCGGCGTGCACGCGCTGGCCTTCTCGGTGGGCGTCTACCTGCCGCTGATCTCGACGCTGCCGATCGCGGCGGGCGGCCTTGCTCTTATACACAGCTA
>NZ_JNNN01000036.1:0-441 GCF_000735635.1 Massilia sp. LC238
GAAGTAGGTAGCTTAACCGCAAGGAGGGCGCTTACCACGGTAGGATTCGTGACTGGGGTGAAGTCGTAACAAGGTAGCCGTATCGGAAGGTGCGGCTGGATCACCTCCTTTCTAGAGTAGCACCAGGAGCTAACGCTCCATCATCAAGCGCCTACGCTTATCGGCTGTTGACTGAACTGTACTTATTCAAGACCCTGGTCTTCGATAAGTGTAGTTCTCGTTCTTTAACAATCTGGAAGAAGTAAAGTTTTTTTAAGCGTGCATGTAAAAGTGCACACTTAGGGTAGTAATCAAGTATCAACAAACATGCAATTAAGCTGTACTCTTGATTTCTATGACGATCCCTGTTGTCAGCAGGGGCCAACGTTATAGGGACAAGCGAATAAGTGCACATGGTGGATGCCTTGGCGATTACAGGCGATGAAGGACGTAGTAGCTTGC
>NZ_JNNN01000037.1:0-127347 GCF_000735635.1 Massilia sp. LC238
TGGCGTGGCTGGACTGCTGGGTTCGACAGGATTGCTGATTTGATGCTTTCGGCTGTGCATGTTGGGGACCTACCGTTGTACTCTAAATTAATCGGGTAGGTGTCTCAAGTTATATTGGCACAGGGGGATCGCGCATGCTGTCGAGAATCTCGTCTGGAATGTCGTCGTCGTATGGCCCGGGAGTGCCGGCCTGTGTCAGGACTTGTTGAACCTCATGCCTTCCTGAGTATCCGCACGCGAGCGCGAATGCGTCTTGGGTTTTTTGTAGAGGCAGCTCGAGCACCAAAGACAATTTCTTGGCACGGCGGTTGAAGTCGAGAATGTCTGCCGGGCGGAACTTCGCCCAGGCGCGTAGAGGTTCGGGCAGTTCGCCCAACTTATAGGTGCTCATCACGGTTCTCCGTTGTACCGCTTGGTCAAGTTTCGAAGTCCTCCACGCCTGGTGCCGGATTGCCGGGTCATGAGGATTCGAAGCGTCCTTGCGGCACGATTGAGAATGCGTGTCGTCAGGATTACTGCTGGTGCTGCTGGTTCTACATATCGCTCCTGAACTCAGGTTCTGCACGCTACTCGACAAGCGAGCTCCGACGTCAACGAGGGCGTTCCCGTAGCCGGAATTATATGTTGTCTTCTGCCAGCACAGCCGGGAATTTCCGCTACACCTGATAAGAGATGAGGGACGCTATTTCAGTGGCCTGCTTTTTAGGAGATAGACATGCCGGAGAACTTTAATCCTGTACGCGACGCCCAGCCGGGGCCATATGTTCAAAGTCTCTTGAGTTTCCTCGAGGAGCATACAGCCGGACCGAACTTCAAGCTCTACGACTGGCTCCGGACTCTTGACTTCGACATGCTCGCGGCGACAGACAGCCTTATGTGCAGTATCTTCGATATCCTCATTAGTCGAGCGACGCTCACTGCACCGGTACGGGACTTTATCGACGCAGCCTGTCTGGCAGCTGGTGCTGAACGCCCGGCAGCATCACCGGAATCGATCGTAGATCAACTTGCGCAGCTTCTTGAACAGTTCAACAATGCCACGCACACCGAGCTCGATGCACGTGCGGGGTATGTAATCGTCACCGAGCGGATCGGCATCTGGCCAAGCGAGCAAAGAGGCTACCAGGTCACCCAGCGAGGTCGAGCAGAGGCCCAAATGAGTGACTAGCTCAGTGTGAAGGTGCCCTCTGGCTCGCGTTAGTTAAGAAGGCGGCCGGCGCTGCGGACAGGCGTTGCAAGAAGCCTGAAAGTGCGATGCCCGGCGCCTTCCAACTGCACGGGTGGTATGCGCGAAGCGTTCCATATAGAGGCTCTAGCCGGAAGCGGGTGGGTCATCGTTACGGGGCGAATGAGCATCTAGCCGGGTAATCAGGGGCGGTATCAGGTGAGACAGCGGGGTCGGACCGAGGGGGAGGCCGTGAATTGCCCTCGAACACGCGCACTGCTGGGCATGCTGCCAAAGCCGAGGCCTGCGTCAACGCCCCAAAATTGACAAGCTAACAAGCTGGCCAGATACTGTCTGAGTACATAACGACAGACAGAATCTCATGACCATTAAAATCGTAGCCGACATGCGGGAGTCGAGGTCCACAATCATCGCGCTGCTGCAGCGCATGCCGGGCTACGAAATAGCTGTACAGGAGCTGGACTGCGGCGACTACCTGTTGCACGGCGATTTTCCAGTAGAGCGCAAGGCAGCGGTCGACTTCGTGGCCAGCATCCAGGACAGGCGCCTTTTCGAGCAGCTCGCGAAGATGAAGGCTGAGTATGGTCGCGCCACGTTCATTATCGAGGGCGATGTGTATGGCACTCGCAGCCAGATGAAGCCCGAAGCCATTTGCGGTGCTATCTCTTACCTGACCGCGATCGAGGACGCGCGGGTGCTGACGACCCGAAATGCGGCCGACAGTGCCACGCTCATGGCTACCCTAGCACGCCATTTGCAGGAGGGGATTTCGTATGATGTGCCCCTGCGCGCGAACAAACCCAAGGATCTTCGTGTGCAGGCCCAGTTCGTAGTGGAAGGGTTCGTTGGTGTCGGCCCTGGGGCCGCAAAGTCACTTTTGAATCACTTCGGCACGATCGACGCGCTGGTGCAAGCGGACGTCGCGCAGCTGCGCAAGGTGCCAGGAATAGGGGAAAAGACCGCCAAGCAAATTCGCACAATACTGGAAACCGACTATCGAACCCTGGCAGGGTAGCAGCGCGCAACTGCAACATCGGAACCCAAAAGATTTAACTCTGTTGTCAACTCGACATTACATTTTCTAATGTCGAGTTGGCGATCGGTGTAGGTTCTCAGCGTCCACGTGATCGAATAAGGTCAGACAATACCACCGGCTTGCCGCCAGGGACGCCGGCAAGCTGCTGCAGGTCTGCGGCTTCGTCCAGCGCGCACTCGACCGGAAACACCGACGCGCCGTTAGCGAGAAGCCATATCGTTCGCGTGATACCGTCCGTAAAACCCAACCATGGAAGACCCTTCTGGGCGATGATCACCTCCTTCGTAAAAAACAGAAAGTGTCGGCGCTTTTCGATCAGGTCGCTCGTAGAGCGGCCGCAACTTACTTCCGCTAACGGGACCGGATTTTCCGCTCCGCTTGCGAACCCATCTTCAGCCCACTTGTACTTGTAGTCGCTTGGCCACGATGTGGGGTCGCCCAATGCGATATCGCGATGCGAGCTAAGTGGCTGCCGCCACAGTGCTAGAAATCGCGCAGCGACGACCTCGACAATAGCCTTCCGGTCAGCGTTATAGTTAGGCCGTTCAGCGCGCATAAACACGTCGCCCCTCTTGGCCGTCGGGATGCGAAAAACCGCACATTGCTGAAAGTAGATTTCACGATTCTCAGAAAATGTTTGCATGTATTTTATCGATCAGGTTTCAAGAAATTGGCACCATTCAGCGCCCTCTCCGATCGATTGTAGCCACGACTTGGGCACTCGCAAGCTAACGCCGCCAGCCCATCCGTAAGCGAACTTCTTGCTCGACCGCAAGAAAAGTGCCATACTTCGCTGTCGCCATGCGGCATATTTGTTCCCGAAACCCCGCAAATTCCATCCAACGCGTACTTCCGCGTGTCGGCCATCACCTAGCAGTCACCAACTCGTCCGAGCGTTGCTCCAGCGAGTCGTTCACCGGCTCCCCACTTTTTATCGTCGAACATCGACATGAGGGAGAACCCATGCACAGCATCCATGAAACCGCGATTCAAGCGGCACAGCAGCCTGCCCTGGCTGCGCCACAAACCCCAGAGCTTGTCGAGCAGGCAAGTAGCGAACTCAGCCTGGCCGATAAGCTCGGCATCCAGTACGTCACTTCGTTTCCGTTTGCGCCGGACGCCCGGGTTGCCGGGTATCTGATCAAAGCCGACATCGGGCCGACCAGCTACGGCTTCCTGTACGGCACGGACCTACCACCAGGTCGGAACTTCGTTACCTTCGAAGCCATCGGTGTGGACTCACGCGGAGGCTACGACATGGTGCGCGCCGCGGCTGGCGTCGCCTACGTCATTGTGACCTATGCCTCCCACGCTCGTGAGCGCGGCCTGAGTCACTTGAAGGATCACATCGGGGCCAACCCTGACCACTACGCGGCGCGTTCGCTCATCCTGGCCAACCCGTGGCCACATACGCAAGAAATGATCGACCAGCTCGAAGCTGGCTGGAAGCGTCGCCTCGCGCCTGCACAGGCCGAGCAACGCATCGAAACGCTCCATAAGGCTCTGGCCGAAGTGAAGCGTGTCTAACGCAACCCCGCGCTGACTGGTCACCCAGTCAGCGCCCTTCCCTTCTTCTACCGGTTCACCGACTCAACGAGTTCCGTGAGCCTTTTGGCTCCTTCCATTTGTCACGCCGACCTCGGCATCTATTGGAAAGAGACACTATGAAACGACACACGATGGCCACCCTGAAAGCATTCCTGCTCGGCATGCGCGAATTCCGCAGCGACTTCACGACCAACTGTCCTGGTGAAGAAGAAGCGTATGACTGGGGCCGGGAAATCGCGCACCGCCTGACGCTGCGCCGCTTCGAACGCGCCTGATGGAGATCCATAAATCCGGCTTAGGCAGCACTGCCTGGCGCTTCGACGAGCCCGACGCACCGGGATTGTTCGCCCTGGTGTACGACGCCCGAGCCATGACGATCGCAGATAAACCTGAGACTGACCGGCTGACCTTCGTGCTATTTGAAGAAAGCGTCAACAACCCTGTCGGCGATATCGAAATCGATGGCCGGGCTGGACTGAATCTCTGGTACCAGACCCATGTTGGCCACGCACCAGATAAGGAACCTGACGGGCTTCTCCCGATCATGGAGCTCATCGAGAATGTCGCCGCGCACTTGCTGCTGCGGTACTTCGAAGGAGGGCTTCGGCCAGATGAAGAATAACCCTGCAAAGTAACTTGAGCGATCAGGACGTCCACGAAAGTGGGCGTCCTGATGAGTCCCCTTCCCTCCCCTTTCGGTTCACGACATCCGCGATGTCGCAAGCCCTCCCCGGCCGCGCCATTTAGACGCCGATCCTCGGCAATGACTGGAGCGCTTCATGACTGCAACTTCCACGCAACACCAATCCAACGACGCACAGCAGCAACACAACCTCGCTTTCGACCAGGCTGCCAGCGAAGCGTGCGCGAATTCCCCAAACCGTGACCGCATCGATACCAGTTTGCTCGCGGCGAAGCTGTATGCCGCCCGTAGTGCGGACGAAACCATGCTCCCGCAGACGATCTTCCGCACGCCCGATACGTCCGGCTGGTGGCATACCCACTGCCACGCGCGGGTACTGGAAAAGGCCGAGGTCTTCGCCACCGTTCTGCCCGCCCGCTACTTCCAATAAACCTGCAATCGGGGGATCGCTTTCGATCCCCTTCCCATCATCTAGGAGAAGCACATGCAAAACACACCGCCAGCCGACAACGCGCTGGTTGCAGACACGCCGCTTTATGCTCGCGAATTCCCTGGCTTTGAACTCGACTTCAAGCTGCCGGAAGGGTTCGAAGACTCGTCGTGGCACAACAATGAAACGCCCTCCTTCGACAAGGTGCAGCCGGACGGAACGATCCTGAAATTGTGGGTCGATTACGCCGACCGCAGTAAGTCGACTCTGCCTGAGGACGAACCGTACTTCCGTTTCTCGCTCGCGCGCTATAGCGCGGACCAGGACTGGATCGGCCAACTCGCGTTCGCCAGCACGCCTCAAGAGGCGCTGGATATGGTCGCGATGTATGACGGCGTTTAGGAGGTGACGATGAGCCACGGTTTCACTGCAATTCGCGCGGATCACGTAGGCGGCCACGTCGCCATGGCGTCGGTTCCCTATGTTCCGCACTGGGCTGTACCAGTTGCAGCCAGAAAGCGATTCCAGCCTTGGGCCTGCACCTTCCATACGGGCGATAGCGCCCCGAGCCAGTTCATAGCATTCGGAGGCCAAGCCGGAATGATCGACGCCGTGTACGCCCTTCTAGGGCCTCTGCTGCTCAGGATGCACGGTGGTCTCGTTGAGACGTTGGCCGAGCGGGTGGAATTTGACCTCGACAACACCCCGTTGCAGAGCGCACGGCTGGCGCTGGTCGCCGACGCGCTCGAGGCCTTCATCGCTTCACCATCATTCGTCGTCGACTGCTACCTGGTCGGCGCAGATCCCCACAAGGCGCGGCTCCACCTGGAGACTATGCGAACATCCGTCAAGAACCATCGAAGCCTCGTGCTTTGAGGGTCTAAACAAGCACATGCGTCCGGCCTACAGGCTGGACGCCCTCCCCTGCTGCTCTCCCTGGAACAGCACCACGGTTTACCTCACCTCGTGAGGCAAGCCCGTACGGCACTCCATTTATCCCGCCGGCTTCCGGCATTAACCTGGAACGTACATGAACAATCAAACGGTAGCGAAAGTCACCCTGCACAACAACACCGGCAACAGCGACAAGATCTACGAATGCGTGGTGGTCCGCTCGGGCGACCTTTACCTGGTCAACACGCAGAACGGTCGCCGTGGCGGCTCGATGACCCCACGGACCAAAACGAAGACCCCAGTCTCGCTCGAGGCCGCGATGAAAATCTTCGACGGCCTTGTGAAAGAGAAGAAGGCAGACAACTACTATGTGCTTGAAGGCGACAACGCTGTAGCTACACCGGCCGCCTCCAACGACCCAACTGGCGCCTTCCATCAACCCCAGCTGCTGAACGATATCGATCGTGATGCAGCGCTGGCGCTGATCGAAGACGACGACTGGGTGATGGAAGAAAAGATGGACGGCAAGCGTATCGCCGTGGCCATCAGCCCATCCGAGGTTCGCATCTCCAACAAGTCGGCCAGGGCATGCAGCATGCCAGCGTCGATCGTAACTGCAATCCAGTCGCTGACAAGCGTTGAGTATTTTGGGCCTGTACTGTACGTTGAAGCAGATGGCGAGCTGGTCGGCGGGAAGTACCATGTGTTCGACATCTTTGCGATCGACGGTTCGGACTTGCGGCATTTGCCATATGAGACTCGCGCAGCGCATTACGCCAAGCTGATCAAGCGGAACAAGGCGCTCGCTGGAGGTAATAGCGTGCTCGACGCCATCGAGGCCGTGGAAACCTTTTACGGGACCGCGGCTAAGCGTGCGGCATTCGAGCGCATCGAAGGCAGGAATGGCGAAGGCGTGGTGTTCAAGCGCCGCGATATGGTGTACGCGCCTGGACGTCCAAACAGCGGCGGGCCGGCGCTCAAGTTCAAGTTCAAGGAAAGCTCGACCGCGATTTGCCTGGGCGACAGCAGCGACGGAAAGCGCAGCATCAGGCTGGGTCTGTTGTCAAGCGAAGGCGAGATGGTCAACGTCGGGAAGGTAACTGTCCCGCCGAATCAACCTGTTCCGCAGCCGAATGATCTTGTGGAAGTCCAGTACCTCTATAAGTACCAGGATGGTGCCCTCTTCCAGCCAGTGCTACTCGGCATCAGGGACGACCAAAATCGTTCAGACTGCACTCTCGCTCAAGTGAAGCGCATCAAGACGAAAGTCGACTCCGACATGGACGACGACAAGTAACTCAAGCAAGGGCCGGACACGAAAGTAGCTTTCGTGTCCGGCGCACCCGCCACCGCGGCGGGTATCTGGCCTCTGCGGTCATAGCTATTCGCAGCATGTTGCACCGCTCAGTCCTTCCGGACTGAGCACCTCCCCTCGGATTCCCTTCGCCAGCCGATCGACCACCCTGCTCTATTGCCTCACTGCCTTAGCGCAGCCCGACGGTGCACGTTCTCACGTGATCATGACGCACAGCTACGGTCACCGGGCACCGTCCCAATGGTCTCACTAAGTCCCGCTAAGTCCCGATTAGGCCCGAATAGACCCGGAACGACCCTTAAAGACCTTGAAAGACCCTCCGTTTTGCGATAAAGTTTGCGCGTAGTCAATATCGTTATCCGCGCACGTAGGCGGCAATCTTCATCACGAGGGATCGGCACATGGGCAACAATTCGCAGAAAGAAACGCAACTGGTAGTCGGGCTTGACGATGGCCACGACACGAACAAGGTATGTTACGGCTGGGACGATACCGCCAAGAGCTGGCGCTACGGGTACCACAAGTCCCGTGCGGTCGAAGGTCTCCAGCAGGTGATGTCGATGGGCAGTGCCGACACCGCCGGCGGCGCATACGAAACGGCTGGAAAACGCTTCACCGTTGCCGGGTCTCAAAACCTCCTGCAGGCCCTGGATACTCGTATGGCTGGGTATCCCCTGTCCGATCTGAACCGGACTCTCGTCACGCACTCACTGGCCGCGTGCGGCTTGGGCGACACTCCGGTCTACCTGATCACCGGCCTGCCGGTCGACCAGTATTACAAGAACGGGGCCCCGAACCAAGAGCTGATCGCGAAGAAGATCGACAGCCTGGCCACTCCCGTTGCCCGTATTGGAAAAGGCCCATCGCTGGCCCTGATCGGCGGCCAGAGCGTCGTGAGCGAAGCAACCGCAGCGTTCTATGACGCCCTCATCCAGCACGACGGTGAATACGATGCCGGGATCGAGGCAATCATCACACGCCGCCCTGTGGCGGTCATGGACCTGGGTGGTAAGACCACTGATCTGGTTGTGGTTGCCGAGAACGTCAGCTCGGTCTACAAAGATCAGAGCGGCACAAAGGACATCGGCGTCCTCCAACTGCTCGACCAGGTGGCCGAACAGATCAAGTCCGAGTTCGGCCTGAATGACAACCCGCCGCTGCCATATGTCGAAGAAGCCTGCCGCACGAAGAAGTACGAGCTGTTCGGCGAGAACGTCGATGTCTCCCATATCGTCGTGACCGCGTGCGAAGCGTACCTGGACAGGGTGAAGAACTTCTTCGTCTCCAAGCTGCGTGACGGTTCAACTGTCGGCGCCGTGATCTTCGTTGGCGGCGGCACGGCCCTCATTAAAAGCGCATTGGGCGATGATGCGTTCGCATGCATCTACAAGGGCAAGCGTTTCATTGCCAAAGACCCGGAATTCGCAAACGCACGCGGCATGTGGAAGTTCGGGATGTACGTTCTGGATCCGGCAGAGCGTACAATTCAGGTCCCGGCCGCAACGAAAGGCGCGCAACCAAAGGCTGCGCGTGCCAGCACGGTCGAACCTGTTTAAGAGGATGAGTTAATGGCGAAGGGTGATCCGAAAAGCGTGACGGTACAGTACAAGGTGCATCTCAAGCCGACTGAGATCGGACGGCTCGTGATCGAGAGGTTGGCGCGTCCACATCTCGACGTAAGTCCCGAGCTGCGCCGCTTCATCGAACTCGGATACGCGGCCGAACGGGCAGGGTTCATCCTTGACGGTACGGTCCTTCGCCACGCTGGACGCGCATGGGAAACTCAACCGGACGTTACCGTTCAGCCACAGCCCGAGGCCGCCCCCCCCGATGCTAAACCTGCTGGCGCACCTGAGCGTTCGCCGGCTCCACGGGTGCGGAAAGCTGATTCCGACACAGCAGAACCTGGTGGGAATCAGGTCCAGCCTAACGCGGCGTCCGAGATCTCAGAAGTTACTACGACCACCACTCCGTCATTGAAAGATAAGCTGCGTGGACTATCAGGATGACGTCTATTGCAGATGCACACAGGGCGGCCTACGGGCCGCTTTTTTGTTCGGGTTCCACTGCGGCGCCGTTCGTGCGAAAAATTCATATTATGAATTTTTGAGTCCGTGGCCAGTGTGGAGTTGGTCGCCCCCCGAGATACACATGGGAAAATTCATAATATGAATTTTTTGGCACGCAGCACGCTGGCGTTGGTGTGGCGGCCAGGATGCAGGTCGACGTTCATAATATGAATTTTTGGCACGGGACTGTTGCCAACTGCGCACAGGCTAGGCCTGGCCTATGCTCACGATCGACACGATTAGCGAACCCGTTTGGTACCGGCCAAGCTCGTCGCTAGCACGACTACTGACAGCAGATACATCCCGTGGATTTCTGGAATCAAACCTCCACGAGGTTGCCAGCAGCGACGCCCTTGTACAGTCCTTCCATGTGACAGGCCGGATACGTTTCGCGTACTGCACCGCGAGTGACTTCTGCGAAGCCGTCGTAGAATCGAACGGTCATGTCGCGGCTGACATGCCGGAACGTCTTGAACCGGCATGCATTGGCGATAGCCGCTAAGCGGTCGCTAGCGGCGATTGAAGACGCATTTGGCTGCATCTTCATGCCACTAGGCTGTCGCGCCGTAGGGCGCGATTCAACGCTTCCAGCAGCGTTCTTCAGCTTACGCGCTACATACGCAAAATCATCCCCAGAGTTCAGCAAGGAACGCAGATACTTCACGGCTCGGCCACCAGTGATTCCAGAGTTCACCAAGAGGTGACGTTTTGCGATCCAGACGTCCTGGAGGCGTTGGCCAACTTGCTTTGCTAAAGCCATCAACGAGAAGATGCCGAAGAGATCGATGCCGAGTTCCCGCTGCAATGGCCGGAGATCGGCTGGTAGGCCTTTTGGTTTTTCAGCTTCGTTGTTAAAAGAAGCTTCTTTTTTAGAAAGGCAGTTGTTAACCCCTATACCGTGAGACATTTCGGTCTCTGATTCAGCTGCAGGGCTGGCTTTTGCTGGAGGTGGCGCCGGCGGATCTTCGGCGTCCGACGACGGTCCCTGATCATCGACAATTGGCAGCCCGATAAGCTGACGCAGCGGCGTTGCGACCAGGTAGCGCCTGGCTGAGAACTTGCCCCAGCGGTTACGACCGTCGTGGAGTGGGTCTGGATCGAACCAGCCGCAGTCGAGGCAGAGCGAGATCGTACGCGTCACTGTTTTCGTGCTAACGCCTAGTTCGGACGCCACCTTCTGCACGCTGACGCTGATCTCCTTCGCTGGCTTCCGAATCCGGGTCCTCGCCACCAGGTCAATAAACACCCGCATGAATGACTTGGTAAGCCGTGCGCGGATATCGGGGTGAGTCTCAGCTCGAAGAAGATAAGGGCGTATTGGGGCAGGGTACTCCGCATACGCGCTAAGCATGTCGTTATAGGTGAGCTTAAGCATGCGAACCTCCACTTAGGTGTCCACATACCAGTGCTTTTGGAAATACGGGGTCCTCCGAAGGGACCGGATAGTTAAAAATCAAGCGCACAGCCGCTCCTGTGGTGCTTTGCACCGCAAAAGTGTTTGACTACCGTGCTGGAGGGGGCTAAGATGAAGTTCTCTAGGCGTCACCTTAGTCCACACTGCAAGCGCGGGACTAGAAAAGAAAAACCCCAGCTCAGCTGGGGTTTTTTATTTAGCTCATCACATTCCGAGCTCCTTTGTTTGTTGAAGGCGTTCCGGTCTTCTGGGCGCGAGTCGGGCCCGATCGCATTACATTCGGTTCAGGTAATTGCGAGTTCGAAAAATTCATAATATGAATTTCTTGCGGCCTGTTCTGATCGGAGACAAGAAAATTCATAATATGAACGTGCTTCTGAGCAAAAGCCTCAAGTGCGTTCATATTATGAATTTTTTTGTAAGCTGCCAAAGTCGTGCGGGCAGCACGAATCACCAGGCGCTGACGCGATTGTCTAAAAGAAAACGAAAAAGCCCTACCGACTGCCGGCATCGGCAGGGTAGGGCACGTATATTCGGTGTGCTTAGGGGTCATTGGGTGGCGCCACCGGTTTCGTCAGCTGCTGAGCTGCTCACTTCTTTGGCCTGAACTTCAAGCCATGCCTGGAGGTGCTTTTCGAACGCTGCAATATCCAGATCAGGCACCTTGCAGTTCACGACGACCGAGCGCTGATCGGCGCTGATTTTCGTCGTGAAAATTAGCCGACGTCCGTTCGTGATCAGGTTTGGTTCCGCGCCCCCGCGCTCAGCCTGCCCTTTGATCGCCTGGAGCACCCACGACTTCAAAGAGTTTTGGGCGGCGCCTTCCGTCAGGCGCTGCACGCCACGCTCGATGTCGGCGAGGTTGTCTGGGTAGTCGGCACAAAGTTTTTTGATCACCGCACCAGTTTGATACCCGAACAGGTCAGGCTTAGCGTCCAGCATCCGGACGATCTTCGGTGGAAGTTTCAGCATATCCAGGCAACCGCTAACCTTCACGGTGCTCTGCCCAAAGTAACTTGCAACTTCACGCTGCGTTTTGCACAAGCCCTCCTTGAGTGCTGTTGCGAACATCAAGGCATACTCGTAATCGGCGAGGCCGACGCTTCCGACAGCTAACAGCAAGGTTTTCGCTTGCGCTTCTCGATCGGTCAATTCCTCTACATACGCGTCGATCTCCGTCCAGCCTAGCGAACGCGCAGCGCGAATACGACGGTGTCCACTGATGAGCTCGTACTTTCCGTTGACCATACGGACCTTGATCGGGTCCGCATGAGCCGCCGTATCCATCGTTTCAGCCAGGCGATCGATTTCCTCGGGGTCGTACTTGAGGCGAGGCTGATACGGAGAGTCGACAATATCTGCTACAGGAATCTTACGCGCATCTTCACGTGCGGCCGCAGGGCGATCCGCACTGCGCGATGGGGAAGGGGCGCCATCATGCGAAGGTTCGTCGCGAGTCGGCAAATCAACAACCGACGGCGCCGCCGCTGGCCGTGCGGCTACCAACGGCTTGCGCTGGTCTTCGCCGTCTCGAGCTGCGACCTTCCCCGCAGCGACCAGGCCGCTAACTTTAATACCCGCACGAGTCATGCGGCCCTCCCTACGCTTGCGAGGGGAGCCAGGCTGTTGACGTCTGCGAGCTTGATGTCGTACATGCGGATAAGCGACTTGGTAAGGTCCAGCACGTCGCGAGCGCCGACCGAGTTTGGCTCTTTCTCAAGCACCGGGCCGTTGTTCTTCTCATCGAACGCATCGTTCTGACGAACGAAGCCGATGAAGTCGCGCACGATCGTGTCGTTAATCTGGGTAGGATAGGTGCTGACCAGCTTCGACAACGCGTCGTTGTGAGGCTTCTTCGTCTGATTATAGCGGTTGACGATGACGTGATAGTCGAGGTTGAGACCAGCATCAGCGAAAGCCGAGTTCAGTTCGTGGACGTTCGAGTCCAAGATCTCGAGGGCCTTGGTACTTGGGCCCTCGGGCACAACAACCGCCAGCAAAGTCTTGCACGCAGTCATTAGCGTATTCGTCAGCAGCGAGGTCGACGGTGCCGAGTCGATAAGGATGACGTCGTACTGTGCGAAGACTTCGACATAGCGTTTGAGCAGCCGCGAGAAAACGAACTCGCGATTTGTCGCGCCCATCAACCAGGAGTCGGTGTCCGCGAGCGTGATGTCGGCAGGGATAATGTCCAACATGCCGCCAGCGTAGATAGGCCAAATCGCAGCCTTGACATCGACGAAGTCCTTTTCCTTTTTCTCGTTCCGGTTCATCAAATCACCGATATGGGTGATGCTTTCCGAAACCCAGTCGATGCCAAACAGACCAGTCAGAGACGCCTGCGGGTCGCCATCGATCATCAAGACCTTGTGGCCCATCATCGCAAGGGCCGAGGCGACATTTCCACAGATGGTGGTCTTCCCCGTGCCACCTTTAGCCATACGAAAATTCAGGATCGGCGGGACAGTCTTTTCCCGCGATGAATCTTCAGAAAGCGACAGCATACTCATCCGAATCCGGCGAATGTCCTCCGCGGTATAGATGCGATGGTACTGGCCCTTGTCGGCGACGTTGTACTTCTCCCTGAATGCCTTGGGCGAACCGGTAAAGCCGCACAACTCTTGTGCCAAGCGGGCCTTCACGCCGAATGCGCGAGCAGACATGAAACCTCCTGAATATAGTGTCAACTCATCATACAGCCGGCAAGGGAACATTGCAAACGAAAACCAAGGAAAATGTACCGAGCGGCCATCAATGTGATTACGGGTGAATGTCGATGCGGGAGGTAGGATTGCGCTTGGCCGTCGCAGAAGTGACGGGAAGCGCGACGAAAAAAGGAAGGTATCACCTCCTGACCAAGCGTTCTGTTCAAATACTGACAAAAAAACGCGACTATTCGTGCGGCGGGGCGTACACGAGCGGAGCCGTGGCCGCTTGTAGCTTTACGGCCACACCGCGCGCTTCAACGAATGGAAGTCATGGACGCCATCCGTGCAACGAGCGAACGGATATCCGCGATTTGTAGATGTGGTTCATTGGCGAGCATTTGCCGATAGAGCAGGGCGACGATCTGGATGGTGTCCACCGCTCGGAGCGGCAGCGCCACCGCTGGACGGCCGCGCTGGAATACGCGCACGAAGTAGTGCGAGTCCTGGAAGTCGATGTGAAGGGACTTGTCGTGCGCGCGGCCGTGGCCATCGAACTTCACGCTCGGGATCAGGTTCTCGAACAGGGCCAGGCACAGGTACGCCTCCTGCACCGTCAACTGGACGATGATCTTGTTCCGCCAGTCGAATTCCCGGCGAGCGCCGCCACCACCCAGCGCCAGCGCCCCTTCGATCTGGATCGTGTGCTGGTTAGTCGAGCGTGTGCGCGCCTCGCTCACACACAGCGCCGCCGAGCTGCCGAATATCTTGAAGCTGTAGTAGGGCGGCTCGACTGGTGCGGCCGGTGCCGGTGTTGGCGCCGCGGTGCGGGTGGCCACCTGCAGTCCAGCGCCCTGGAGGTAAGCGACAGCCCGGGCCCGGTTGGCGGGGTTTGCATTCGCAGACTGGATGGTGTCGAACGGCGTCGATCCGTCGCGCTTGCCGGCTGCGATCAGCGCAGCCAGGTCGAACCGGAAGCCCAGCTGCTCGACCGTGCCGCGCACGGCTGGCGCCAGCGCGTGCACGACGGCGGCCAGCTGCTCGCGGCGTCCAGTCTCGCCGGCAGCGAACCATTTCAGATCGTCCGCAAACGCTTTCCCCTCGGCGGTGCCGACCAGGTGCCGCAGCTGCTCGCTGGTGACGGATGGCAGCCGTGCGGCGGCGAGTGTTTCGAGGATGGTGGACAGCTTCATTGCGGATCGTCTTTGATGCGGGTGAACTTGTAGTCGGCGGCGGAACGCTCGAGCGCCAGGCCGAGCACGTCCTTCAACTCGTCGGGTCTGGCGCCGGCGTCCAATTGTGCCTTCGCGAACGTGTTGCGCAAGGTGCGACCGCCAGCCCGGGAAGTGTCCAGGCCTGCGCGGGCGAACGTCGCTTTGATCTGCTTGTAGACCGTTTTCTTCGTCATCTTCGCGCCCTCGAGGTTGGCCGGGAAAACGAAGTCGCCCTTCATGGCCAACTCCAGCACCATCCGACTGCGCTCGTCCAGCCACGGCCGCAGCTCGGCCACGCCTTCGCGGGGCAGGGGAGCGATGTGCTCATAGCTGGTGTCGTGCTTTTCTTCTGGCGTGATGGTCAGGTCGATCGAGCCGTCCAGCGCCACCTGGTTGCCGACCTCGTGCACGAGAAGTCCGATCGCCTCAGACACGGTAAGGCCTGCCCGGGCGATCACGACCTGCATCGCCCGGTCGCGCCGGTGATTCCAGCCGGAGAATTGGACGACGCGCTTGCCCCGCGGTGGATCCGCCGGCAGCGCGTCGAAGAACCGCTGCAGCTGCTCGGGGGAGAGTGCCCGGCCGGGATCGTCCTTCGGCAGTTCCGCTCGGTCCTGGGCCAGAATTGCCTGCTTCGCTGGATTGGGGGTGATGCCCAAGTGCTGGTAGCAGCGTTCCAGCAGGCGCAGGTAGCGGTACCCGATCTTGCTGTTCAGGACCGGCTTGCCGCCATCGACGCGGCTGACGAAGCGCACCAGGTCGCCGGAGGTTACGGTCGTGAGCGTCTTCCCCTGCTCGGTGATCCAAGCCACGACGTTGGCGAACATGAAGACGTACGTCTTGGCCGACTCCTTCGACACGGACTTGAGCGTGCCGTCGGCGCGCAGGCGCTGGGCGGTTTTCGCAAAAGAGTCGGTGACGACGAATTCCTTGAAGGCCTGGACCGGGTCGGTGTCCCACGAAGTCAGGTTTTTCATGAGGGGGAAAGGAGCGTGGAGTTGTCGCCAAGTATAGCATATTGGGTAACTAACCCACCTGTGCTTAGCGCTACCCCAAGGGTGTTCTACCGCCGCCGTCTCCGGTGGGGGCCGGGGACTCTCTCTGCTCTCTTTTTGCTCTTTTTGCTCTCTAGGCTCTTTTAGCACTGGGGCCGGTCGAGCCGCCACGGACGTTCGGACGTAGAGCAGCCCGAGGCGTATCTGGAGGGAATGGTTGGGTCGTCTAACGGTGGATTAGTTACCCATATTGCAGCGTGCTGCCCTGCTCTATATGGAGGGCGAGCGAATATTGCCCGGGTCGGTCTTGGTCAGTGGGATGAATGGGGAGGGAAATGCGGCACGATTCGTTAGGCCGCTGGCAGGGGGCGCTTCCATACTCTCGGCTTTGGTTTCTACGGCGTCGTGCGACGTCGACCTGGAGCGCCTATGTTGAAACGAAGACAGGCAGCGGACATCGCTGCCGAGATTGCCGCAGCGATTCGGCTGCACCGGTTGAGTCCTTCCGCAGCTGGTCGCCACCGGCGGCTCAGCATCTACTATCAGTGCGATGAGATTCGATCGCTTTCGCCGGACATGCACGGGGAAATTTACAGCCAGGCGCTGGCCAACCTCCGCGGCACGCACGCCTACAATCAACTTCTTGTTGCCGCGCTAATCTCGGTGGCGGCTGTATGCCTGCTCACCCCTATGGACTTCGCGAGCACGCTCGCCCTGGCCGCCATTACCTTGGCTACCTGCACAGCGACTCTGCTTTTCTGCGTCGTATATCTGCGCCGGGCTATGAAGCTCATCGCAGCTGAACTGGCGAAGCTGGGGTGCTGATGGCCACGCTCTCACACCGAAGGCACTACATGCGTAGGCCGGTCCTGCTGACCGGCGCCATCTTCGCCGTCCTGGCCGGCCTGCTGCTGCTCAACCATTACGGTGCGCGGTTCGTTTTCGATCATGCTGCTGCCTATCAGGGCGCCGGAAGCTGCCTGGTGCTGGTCTGCTCGCCCTACGTCTTGCTGCGCATGAAGCGGTCGCAGGTGTTCGCGGCTGAGTTCGGCCGGCGCTACCCGACGTCTTGGCTCCGCCGCTGGGTAGCCATGCCGCTGTCGGCAGTCGCGATCGTCGCGGCGCTTGTTGCTGCCCCGCTCGGCTGGCTTTTTGCGGTGGCGGCATGGGCCGGTGGCGACGCCGAGAGGGTAGGGGCAGTGGCGCTCGAGGTCGAGCCTGCGGTTGAGCGTAAAGGCTGCAATCAGCCAGCAGTGTTGGAATTAGAGTCAGTTGAGAAGGAAACCTGCCTCGATAACCTGAATCCGCCCCGGTCGTGCGCGCTGGCCAGCAGCTCGGCGTCGGGATCGAGCGCTTCTCGTTCGGCTTCTTGATCCTATCGATCGCGCCGAAGGGCAGGGAAGAACGGCCAACGATGGACACGGCGTCCATCGGCCAAGAACAATAGGCCGTTGATTTCTAGGAGATTTTGAGATCCGGCCTGCAAAAACGAAACCCTGTTTTTGCCGTTCGCGAGGCGCGCAACTCAACGCAGTTAATGCTAGACACCAAAGATAAGTTGCTGTAAATTAACGCTGTCGGCCTCCGGCATATTTGTACCCCTGCAGAAAAGCTCCTTTGTCTATGCCCTGCATTGACAAGTGACGCTGCCACTTACTCCTTTTTTAACCCGCCATGCGGAATTTATTAGGAGTAGTGTATGAAAACCATCTTGAACCAATCGGCAATCGCAGCTCACCAGGCCATCCTGGATCAACCACAAGACGGTCAGCGCTACTCCCTCTACCCGGTCCATGAGCTCGAGTTTTGGCAGCGCCTGTTCGCCTTCGCAAAAAACCCCGCCACCGCCCAGCAAGTGCTGGACGAAATTGGCGAGATCGAAAATGAACCTTGCATCGAGAATGATCGCGTCTTCCGCAACGTGCAGCAAGCACGGAAGATGGCAAAGCTCGCTTTGCTGAACTGATCAGTGCAGGTCAAGCACTAAGCATTTGGCGACAGGAACCTGGGAACCCAGGGTCTTGTCGGCCATTGCCAACGCCATGTTGGCCACGTCCACAAAGCCCTTGGCCTTCGCCAGAGGGTCTGTCTCCCGCATCGTCTCGCTGAACAGCCTTACGATGTTTTCCTCGTTCGGCGTGGTCGTGTCGAGATCGATTCCCATCTGCTCCGCCCACCGCGCGTAAGCCTCGTCGCCCATCGCGTTCAAATCTGCTGCCATATAGTTCCCTCAAGTAATAATGTCCCCATTGTAGGCGCCCGTCAGCGCCGCGCAAGTCTCCTTCTCGCATCTCACGTATCTGCCCTGCGCAAGCGCAGATCCTTCTCAGGACACCTCTTTCTATTGCCGCCCTGCGGCATTTACTGGAGGTTCTATGTACCCAACAAACCCAGTCGCCTCTAAAGGGCTGGCTGTGGTCCTGCAGGCAAACATCTTCGGCGGTGTCGATGAAATTCCTATCAACCCACCGAAAGCCAGCAAGGCAACGCCACCTGGCCCGGCACCGCTGCACGACGCTCCTGCGTCGCCAGCAAAAGCTGTCAAGCCTGTCAAACCTGGACTGGTCAACCAGCCCAAGCCAACCCTCTCGGCTTCCGCGCAAGCGCTGCCGGCCGCCGACGAGCTGCTTGTCGATCCCGACGAGCCTATCTCAGTGGATCTGGAAGCAATCGAGGCGAGCGACACGCCGGAAACCATCCTGGCAAAGCGCATGTTCCTGCGAATGATGTGGGACATCGAGGGCAAGTCCGAAGACGTCGAGCCTGACCTGTTCGGGCAAACTTCCATCGCCAGCGACAAGACCAGCCAGTCGGACCTGAACAGGCTTGACGCGCTGATCTGGCTCTACAGCCTCAATCCAGACGGAGGCCTCGTAACCATCGAGTGGGTGTGCGATGTGCTCGGGTTCGACCCGCACCGCGTGCGCCGCATCGTGGGGCGCAGCCTTCGCAAGGAGCTCAAGCGCCTGGTGCACCTTCTATCCACGATCGTCGGCGCCCAGCATGCGCAGGTATGCGAAGACAAGATCTCCGACTACCTCGACATCTCCAACTGGAGCTTTAACTGAAACAGGCGTCCTGCCCCAAACCCGGACCTACCCACCCCATCCCCCTGAAAGCTACCCATGACCACGATCCTCTCGGCGTTGTTCGCCCAAGCTCCCGGCCTGGCCGACTCGTTCAACGACATCTTCAAAGCAGCGCCAGCTGCGCCCTCGGCGCCTCCGATCCCAGCGCCTCTGCCAACGCCAACCGACGTGTGGCCAACCACCTTTTAAGCGAGTTCATACCATGCAAGCATACGGACACAAACGCAGCTACCGCATCGAAGCCGACGCAATCCACGCTGGCCAGCCCGAGCCGCGCAAGCAAGCCCCGAAAGGCTGCGACAGCGCACGTCGCAAAGCTGCCCGCCAGGCCGCGCGCAGCGACATCAAAACGGCGATCTTCCACTGATCCGCTGACTTTCGAATTCACGGCCGCCCCCAACCGGGGCGGCGGCAGCACCCAACGTTCATCCGTGCCACCTGCATCGATGAGCCTTCGCGCTCTCCCCATTTACACGCCGAGCTTCGGCATATTTGGGAGAATCTATGTTGAAAATCCTGCACGCCTCGGACCTGCACTACTCCCCAGGCAATCTGGTTGAAGCGGATCGATGCTTCGGCCATGCAGTTGAACAGGCAATCGCCCAGAACGTCGCTGTTGCGATGATCACGGGCGACTCTACAGACCACGCGCTGGACGGCCACTCGCCGGCATTGCTGGCGCTGGCAAAACGCATCAAGCAGCTGGCGGATCACTGCCCGGTGTTCCTGCTGCAGGGGACCTTCTCGCACGAGCCGGTTGGCCTGCTCAAGATGCTGGAGATGATCGGTGCGCGTCATCCGATTATCGTTTCGGACAAGATCGGCATGATCGGTCTGTCGGAAGGGAAGTGGCTTGAATACGACCCGACCTACACCGACGTGAAATACGACCTGGTTATTACCAGCGTGCCGACCGTGAACAAGGCTGAACTGGCCTTGGTCGTCGGCGCCGACAACGCAAGTGTCGAAATGGGGAATCACATCGCGGCGCTTCTCGGGCTGTTCGGACCAGCTAATGCTGCGCTGCGCCGCCGAGGTATTCCCACGGTACTTGCAAGTCACGGCACCGTCGACGGTTCGCTCAACGAAAACGGCGTGCCGATGGCAGGCCTCGACCACGAGTTCTCGATTGGTGCGCTGTTCTCGGCCAACACCTGCGCGACGATGCTCGGCCACATTCACATGCACCAGCAATGGACGCGTGAACATGATGGTCGCACGCAGCGCATCGCGTATCCGGGCTCGATCGGGCGCTATCACTATGGGGAGCTGGGGGAGAAATACTGCCTCATCTGGGAAGTCTCAGCCGACACGGCCGACTTCACCCCGGTGCAAACGCCGTCGAAACGCATGATCGAGATCGCCTTCGAAGGGGTGCCGAACCTGGAGCAGCTGGCCACCGTCGCGGAGCAGTGCCGCGGTGCCTTTGTTCGGGTCAAGTACTCGGTCGATGAAGAGTTCGTGAAGACCGTCGATCGGCAAGCCATCAAGCAGATCCTGGGCACGGCCGCCGAAGTCAAGATCGAGGGCGAAGTGCTCACGATCCAGCGCCAGCGCTGCGCCGGCATCTCGACGCTAACCTCGGTCGAGGAACGCTTCATGAAATGGTGCGATTTCACGAGCACGCCAAAAGATGGATTGGCCGAACGGCTCTCCATGCTACAGACGATGGCGCCGGAAGATATCGCAAGCGCCTTCGCCCTCACAAACAAACGCCCCGGGCTCCCGGCACCTGAACCATCAGGCCAGCCAGCCCCAGCAATCCAGCCGGAACCGGAACTCGAAGATATCGGGTTCTAGAACCTCACCCCAATGCAATTTATGACGCGGCCGCCTCGAGCGGCCGTTCGTTCATCAGGAGAAAAATTATGGTAACGCACCGACTTACGTTTGAACACGAAATCGACGCCGATAGCCCGGAAGATGCGGCTCTCAAGCTGGCCAGCCTTCTGCGAAGCGGCAAGCTGGCGCCAACGGTGATAGTCGATGTCGCGGGCGGCAAGGTTGCAGTCGAAACCGAAGAGGGCAACGAAAGCGTCATCCGCGACGACCGCAAGCGCATCGGCCCTGTGGTCATGCGCCGAGAGGGCCCGACCGGTGTGATGACCTCGCCCATCATGGCCGAGTTCTGCGAACACGACAGCATCGACAGCAGATCCGATCTCGAGCAGATCGACGGTAAGTGGTTGCGTCTGCGGGGTTTTGGCCCCGAAGCCTACTACGTGATGGTCGACGCGGACGGAACTGAAAGTGAGCCGTTCGCGGTCATCACGGTCAACCGCCTGTTCGCGTCGAACGACACGCATCCGTCCACGCATCTCGCGCTGGCCGCCTACGCACAAAACGCACAACACTAAAAGCCGCACTGCGGCATCTACGAGGAAATCATGATCCAAGCAATTATCGAAGCATTCAAGCGCGAGATCGCCAAGTACAACCTGGAGTTGCTGCAGCGCCACCCGAAGGATCTGGAAATCGACATGGCGATGCTGGAACGCTTCGCCACGCCGGGACTGAAATATGCCTGGATGGTCGGCGATAGCCACACCCACGCGGCGCCACTCGGCATCCATCAGACGCTCAACGAGCTTCCGACCTACGTGACGCGGCTCGCCAACAACGACCGCTTCTACCTGCTGTCGGTCGGTAACGGCCCGGAGCAGTTCACCCTGAAAGAAGTGGATCGCGTAGCGTTCGCAGCGTTGGTCAATACGCCGATTCCTTACCGGATGGTCGGACCGATTGATTCGTTCTGGCTGTACCGAAACGAGTCGCGCGTCGGCACCTGTGTCATCACCCGCGAGGGAACGTTTGAAAAGCCGATCTACAAAATCGCGCTCACGCCGATGGCTGGCATCAGCAAGATCGATCGCGAAGCCCTGCAGGAATGGGGGCAGCAAGCGGTGACCAAGAAAGCTGGCTCGCTCTTCGCATACAGCCGGGTTGAATGGCTGGAACCGATCACGCTGGCGCTCGCCGCCTAAAACACGCCACCCGACACCTCTCCCTCATGGGATTGGTGCTCGGGCGTCGTCTTCAAAGTTACTTGCTTTTCGATGCCGCGCATCGATGAGCACAGCTCAAGCTTTTTCCCCGCCGGCTCTCGGCATCCATCCCACGCCTCGCGCGTTTCCCATCCTGCAACTCGCCGTTCTACGGCAGAAACTTGGAGCAACTCATGTTCGACAAAAACGACATCGACCTCATCGCTGCTGTTATTGGCATGCTCACTACGATCTTCACCGCGCTCGCTGGCCACGCAATCATGGGTCGCAAGCGGCTGCAAGAACAACTGGACATCGCTCATGCGGACATCGCCTATCTGCTCGCCGTTGAGCAGGCGCATTGCGAGAAACACAAAGAGCTCAACCGTGCCAGTTTCAAGCTCCGCATCCGCAAGGAAGTGAACGCGTCGGGCCTGGCCTGGAGCGGCCGCTTCACTCCGGGGCGGGTTCGCTCGAACCGTGGTGGCCGCGCACTGTCGACGACGATCAGCGCACGCGTCATCGTGCTGACGAAGTTGGTCTTGCGCGCCGTGCTGCATGCGATCGCCTACCTGGTGGACCGCGTGCCGCGTTGGTTCGACGTGGCCTTGGTCACCGTCGAGAACGGCGTCACGAAAACGCTCGCTGACCGCCTCGCCGCAATGCGTAAGGCCTGATAGTCCTGCAACAGATTGACCCTGCAACGGCCCGCCTCGCGCGGGCCGATTTCATTCACCGTACTCACGGAAACAACAAGATGAACAACGCCCTTCAACTCGCAGCGCCCGCCGGCGCAACCCTGCAAACCGCAGCACCTGCCGTTGAGCCGCCGGTCGAGATCTTCGACCGTTATGCGGACTCGATCATCGGCTGCTACGCGCACCAATACGATGCCGTGGAAGTTCATGGCGTGCGCAATTTCGCATCCGGTACCGACAACGGAACCTGCTACGAAATCGACAACATCACACCGACGTCGTTCTCGGTCTATGTCCACCTGAAAGAGGGCGGCCTGGACTGCGTCGGCGACTTCGGCAAGTACGACGATGCCGTCCAGTACGGCGCTGAAGTGAGTGCCGGATACGGGTGGCCTGTACGGAACTACGTGCTCGACCAGCATCGCATTACTCGCTTCCCGAAACTGCAATAAGCCGCCCACCCGCCGACGCCATGTCGGCGGGTGCAGCGGTCTTCCCTTGATTTGATGCAATAAGCTGCTATCATGGCGCTGTCGCCCTGCGGCATTGTTGTACCTTCCACTCTCTGCTTCCCGATGCATCCATCGGCAAGCTGTTCGCCAGCTGACTCCATTACTAACACCGCAATGCGGGATGGAGCTCAATTGAAACCACTGAAACTATCACTGCAAGGCTTTACCGGCATCTTCGCTGCCTTTGGCCGTGACAGCTTGGTACTCGATCTTCAAACAATCCCTCAAGACGCAGCACTCGTCGCCCTGGTCGGCCCCAACGGCGCCGGCAAAAGCACGATCCTCGACTCGCTCCACCCATACCGCGTCATGCCTTCGCGCTCGAGCACGTTGGGCCCGGGCGGTTTCTCGTACTGGACGCAGATTCACGGCGCCACAGCGATGAAGGAACTGCTTTGGGAAAACGATGGCATCCGCTATCGGACGCTCTTGTCGTTCAAGACCACCGGCAAGACCCAGAAGTCCGACTGCTACCTGTACCAGTGGGATGCGGGGAAGGGCGACTGGACACCGGTACAGCTCGCTGATGGCACGCTGTCCGATGGGAAGTCGTCCACCTACGATCACCTGGTGGACGCGATCCTGGGGCCGCCTGAGAAGTTCTTCACGGCGCATTTCAGCGCGCAGGGACGCAAGACCATTGCATCTTATGGGGCTGGAGACATCAAGTCGATTCTGGCTTCGGTGCTGAACCTGCAGGGCTACCGGGAACTGGCTGCGAAAGCAGGGCAGGTTGGCAAGTATCTGCGCCAGCAGCTCGATGGACTCAACAGCGAACTGGCTGAAGCCCGGGACCACGACAACACTGCCGCTGTGCTTGAGCGCGAGGTCATTGAGGTCGACGGCCGCATGCGCGCCGTTGAAGCCGATGAAGTCGCGGCACATGCGAACGTCAACGGTGCGCGTGAGGCATTGGCTGGGCTTCTGGCCAAGCGTGATGCACAGGCAAACACCGCCGAGGAAGTTCGTTTCCTGAACGAGCAGATCGGCTCGGTCGTGACGAAGGCTGCCAGCAGCAAGGCAAGTGTCAGCACCCAGTTCGCACGGGATCAAGACCGCCATCAAGCCGAGGCTACCAGCGCCAGGGCTGCGATCGCAACTGCGCAGAACAGCGTGCAGTCAAGCGAAACCGAAGTGCGCAGGCTCAACGCCGTGCTGGCCGACAAGGATGCGATCGCGCAAGCGGTGGCACGCCTGCCGGAGCACAAGTGCCTGATCGAGCAGATCGACGCTTCGGTTGATGCTGACCAGGCCACATTGGCTGGCGCTGCCGCGCTGCGCACCGAGCTGAACGTGCTCATCGCACAGCAGGCCAAGCTCTCCAGCGAGGGGCAAGCAAAGACCATCGTCATCCAGAAGCTGACGGAAACCGCAGCGCTGGTTGAAAAGGTGCCGTGCAAAGGCTCGGAGATGCAACTGTCGTGCCCCTTGATGGAGCAGGCAAATAACGCGAAGCGCGATGTCCCGGCCCACCAGGCCGAACAAAGCGCCAAGCGTGCGGCCTACCAGGAGATCGCCTTGAAGGTGAAGGACCTCCAATCCAAGGTGGCCGGCTTTGACAAGATCGAGGCGGAAGTGCGTGACGCGCAGAAGAAGCGGAGGACCGCGGCTACTGCACTTGACGCCGACAACCGCGTGGCTGCGCGTGCACCTCTCATTGCTGATGCTGAGGCGCGCCTCCCGGTGCTGGCTCAGTCGATCCAGGAACAGCGGCAAGTCATCGCCGCGGCCACCGACCGCCTGACGCAAGCAACGAACGCGCTGGCTGCGATTGAATCGGAGAAGGCGCAGGCACTGGCCCTCATAGAAACGAACGCGCTGGCCGAACAACAGGTGCTGCAAGACCGGCTTGCGAAGCTCGAGAAGCCCGTAAGCGACGCCGAGGTAGAAGCTTACCAAAGTGCTGTCTCGCGGACTGGCGCCGCACTGGTCGAAGTTCAGGCCAGGGCGCGTTCCCTTACCGAGCAAAAAGTAAGTTTGATCGGGAAGCTTGAGGCCGCGCGTGCGCTGGTTGCGCGCTCGGGACAGGTGAAAGAGCAAGCCGAGCGCCTGCAGGAAGAAATCGCAAAGTGGAAGCTCGCTGAAAAGGGCTTGGGTAACGATGGCTGCGTTGCGCTGAGTATCGACGACTCAGGGCCGGAGATTGCCGCCATCTGCAACAGCCTGCTTTCGGACTGCTTTGAAGGGCGTTTTATCGTACGCCTCGATACGCAGAGCGAGACGAAAACCGGGATGATGAAGGAGACCTTCGATGTGAAGGTATTCGACGGACACCGGGGCACTGAAAAGAGTCTGGGCGACATGTCGGGCGGCGAGGAAATTCTCGTCAATGAGTGCCTGACACGCGCTGTGGCGCTGTATGCATCGCAGTCCAGTACGACACGCTGCGAAACCCTGTTCACCGACGAAACTGACGGTGCGCTCGACCCGGAAGCCAAGCGCACGTTCATGCAGATGAAGCGTGCCGTTCTCAAGCAAGGCGGCTATGAACGCGAGTTCTTCATCACCCACACGCCGGAACTGTGGGAGATGGCAGATCACAAGATCATGGTAGCCGAACTGTAAATCCAACACCCCGGCGCGAAAGCGCCGGGTTTCTTCTCCCATCCTGGACAGACGACTTCTACTTTACAAAGATTTCCTGTAAGATATTTATGTCGGCCTCCGGCATAGTTGTACCCTCCACTCCAGCTGTTCGATACGCACGTATCGGAGAGCTATCAAAAAGCTCACTCCTTGCTACCGCCGAATTTCGGCATTCTCGGAGAATCCCATGAGCCTCAACCCCCAGGCCCCTAAAAAGCCGGGAGACTTAGCATTCACACTGCTGACCTTCCCATTCGACACCCTTGAAGCAATCGGCAGCCGCATCGCCAACGCCTTCGCCAGTAAATCAAAGCAGCACCCGAAAAAAGCACCACCGCCCCCCGCCGGCGAGCGTTTGCCAGATATCACCCCGAACCTGCAGTACCTGGTCGCTGACCGCGTCCACAGCGCAGAAGTGCGAGGACGCAAAATCAGCTTCTACCAGTACCACTCGGCCCAGGTCATTCGCATCATCTGCCGCGAGCTGCGCCACTTGAAGCCTATCGATTTCACTCCCGCCATCGCCGACGGCGCTGCGCTGGTGTACGACATCGATGGCGCAATCCAGTGGGTACGGCAAAACGGACTGGAATCCGACGCTGCGAAGCGTGCGGCATCGAAAGCCCCAAATCGACCAGCCAAAGCGTCGGCTAAAGTGCCGGCGCCGGAGGTCGAAGAAGAACAGGTGAAGCCCAAGCCAGCAGCGCCGGCAGCCTCGACCGCATCGCTCAACATCGTTCCGGCGACGGGCAACAAGAGCGTTCCCTTCACCGGGAAGATCGTGTCGTTCGGAACCACGCAGATCAAGAGCGAAGGCCGGAAGCCCTACACCACTTATGCGATGACCTTGCGCTCGGAAACGGGTTCATACGAGAAGCAATTCATCGGTGAACACCTTGCTGACCTGGTCACCGACATGGACCTGCGTGAAGGCCAGTTGGTGCGGCTCCAGCTGCTCGGCAAGCACCACTTTGAAGTCGAAGTGAACGGCAAGATGGAACCGCGCAACCGCAACCACTTCGCAATCGAAACACTCTAAAAACTCAGGAAAACCAACATGGCATCAGTCAACAAAGTAATCGTCTTGGGCAACCTCGGCCGCGATCCAGAAATCCGTTATATGCCGAGCGGCGACGCGATCGCGAACATCGCTGTGGCCACCTCGTTCAAGTCGAAGGACCGCAACACCGGGGAGCAGAAGGAGCTCACCGAGTGGCATCGCATCTCGTTCTTCGGCCGCCTGGCTGAAATCGTCGGCCAGTACCTCAAAAAGGGGTCGTCGGTGTACGTCGAGGGCCGTCTGCAAACCCGCAAGTACACGGACAAGGACGGTATCGAACGTTACGCGACCGACATCATCGCCGAGAACATGCAAATGCTCGGCGGTCGTGCCGGCGGCGGGGATGACGGTGCGGGCGATCACGACAGCGGCTACGAGCAGCAGCGCCCGGCTCCGCGCCCGGCGCCACGTCAAGCGTCACCAACGCCAGCGCCAGCATCTCCACCGCAGCCGCGGCAGGGAACTGGTGGTGGTGCCGGTGGTTCGCCTCCGAATCCCGGGCCGCGTCCTGGCTCGATGCACAACGATTTTGACGATGACATCCCCTTCGCGAAATCGGCGTGCGCAATGCAAACGATCGAGTTTTAACCCGCAAGTACCTGGTGCCGCCTTCGGGCGGTACCAAGAAAACCTTCCGGTTTTCTTGAGATGCCCATGTCTCACGAAAGCCTCTATCGACAGAGTGCCTGACCCTATTTTTATTCGCCACAACGTGGCAGTGAGGGCATATGGGAATCGACTTTGCAAAGGTGGACTGGGAAAAGAAACTGGTCGCCGCAGGAATTGACAGAAATTGCTTGAGGTTGAACAAGGCAGGCCCATGCCCGCTCTGTTACGACGGCAAGCGCGGGGGCAAGCGCTTCCGCTTCGACAACAAGGGTGGCCTGGGCACCTGGTATTGCCAACAGTGCGGCGCCGGCAACGGCTACACGCTGATCGAGCGGTACACAGGCATGTCCAAGGTCGAGATCCTCAAGTTCCTCGACGATGGAACTTGCGGCATCAGCTCGGATACGCCAATCAAACGCTTCACGTTCGAAGACACCGACTTCAGTCCGGAGCAGGTGAAAAAGAACCGCGGCAACCTGGTACGGGTCTCTGCTGGCTGCCTCGCGCTGACCGGAACCGATCCCGTCTCGCTATACCTGCGCAAGCGGGTACCAGGCTGTGACCTTACAAAGATCAGTCCGGACATCCGCTTCCATCCTGGCCTGAAATTCTTCGAAGAAGACGAGGGCGGCCGCTTGATCAACCGCGGCACTTTCCCGACGATGGTCGCTCGGGCCGTCGATGCAACTGGTCATCCGATCACGCTGCATCGCACGTACCTGACATCGAAAGGAGAAAAGGCGCCACTCGAAGACCCGAAGAAGCAGATGAAGGGGATTCGCAAGCTCGACGGCGCTGCAATCCGCTTGGTCGATGTGCCGGAAAGCCGGACGCTTGGACTGACGGAAGGAATCGAAACCGGGTTGGCTGTCGCAACCGGGTATCGCTACCGCATCAACGTCTGGTCGCTGCTTAACTGCGGAAACCTGGCGCTGGCCGACATTCCCAAAGGGCGATTCGACAAGGTCATCATTTTCGCGGATCACGACCATCTTGATGTGAAGAAGGACTACCGGCCTGGCGAGCACTTCGCGCTGCTGCTCAAGGAGCGGCTTGAGAAGTTGGGCTATGTCGTCGAAATCAAAATCCCGCCAAAAGAGGGGACCGATTTTGCGGACGTCTGGCTTGCGATCCAGAACCAGGAGCCTCGGGTCGCTCCGCAGGCAACGAACCCACCGACCGCAGCCCGGCCGGTCATGCAACCTGCGCCTCTCGTACGCCAGCAGTCGCCGGCGTATGCGTAGCCAACCAGTTTAACCACCGGACAGACCCTTTTTTTAGGGTCTGTCTGTTGCCCTGAGGAATATTCGGTGTACAATCAACATCGTCGGCTTTCGGCATATTTGTACAAGCATCCAGTGCTCTTGTTAGCACTTCAAAAATCGCGGCACCAGCTGCGCCACGTACCGCAAACCCCGCGCCTTCGGGCTGCCAAAGTAACTTTCTGCTTACCGATCCATATCGGCAAGCTGCTTCCGCTTACTCCTTTTTCTCACCGCCTCGCGGGATTTATTAGGAGCATTTCATGAACAACAATTACCAACTGGCCGGTAATCTTCAAACCACCGGCTGGCATCCAAGCTTTGATGTCAACGCCAAGAACGACTATGGCATGACTCCAGCAGAAGTAGCACTGCAGGCAGGCAATCTGGATGAGTTCGTGGTAATTACCTCGCATCCTGACTTCGAGCCTGCAAAAATGGGGCGCGTGGGCTTATTCATGGACATCTGCCGCCGTGAGTCCGAGAGCCACTACAAAGCGATGAAGCAATTCCTCGATGCAAACTTCAAGTTCGACACTTCGGTGCGAGCTTTCGTGAAACTGGCTTAATCGCCAAGCTGGTGCTTCACTCCGATGCACCAGCATCCTCCTGACTCCCTTCCGCTTTCCAGACCCACTGGAAAGCCGTTACGGCTTACTCCTTTTATCCCGTCGCTCTGCGGCATTTATTTGGAGTAGTTCACATGTACAACAGCATCGACCTCAGCAACGAGCAAGACTTCCTGCAATACTGCGATTCGATCGATCTGACCCCGTTCGCCGGCGCCACCTTCGAGGTCGGCTCGGAAGTCACGGGCATCGTCGAAGCGCAAATCCCCCGCAAGACCTGAACGAACGAGCCTTCCAGCTCGTTCGCGCTTCAACTGCATCACTACCACAAGGACACCGCCTCGGCGACATGTCCACCTTTGCACAACTAACCTTTTAAGGGAAATCATGAAAAAGCAACCAAGCAATCTCGAGCAGCGTTACACCTCCGTCGTCTCCTTCCTCCTGGCGCTGCCCATCTGCGCTGTGATCTGGGTTTCGATGAAGATCGTCTGGCCGATTTTGCGCTTTTGTGCAAAGGCCGCGTTGAAGCAACTTCGCAAGGCTCTGACCCGTACCAAAGTCGTCAAGCCTGTCGCGCAGCTGCCGACGCCTGAAATCTTCAAGGGCGCTCCGAACTTGGCACCAGCCAAGTCGATCCGCTTCTAAGCGCAATATCCCCCGCAACGGCCTATCGATCTCGGTAGGCCGATCTATTTCTATAGAAAGGCATCACATGAAAAACGTTTTCTCGCTGGCATTTCTCTTCGTCGTCGCTGCAGCGGCTTCGTTCAGTGCACATGCGAAAGATGTACTGGCCAACATCACTAACGTCGTTCCGGTGTACGCGGAGCGTGTGCAAAACCAGCAGGTCTGCGACATGGTGTACAACGACCAGCCGCAGCAGGTTGGTGCGGTGAACTCGGGCAGCGTGATCGGCGGCATCGCCGGCGCTCTCCTGGGCAGCCAAGCAGGCGGCGGTAACGGTAAGCTCGCCCTGACCGCGCTCGGCGCAGTCACGGGTGCGATGACCGGCGACCGCCTCGCTCAGCAGCGTTCGGCCCAGCCGCAGCAAGTCTGCCGGTGGGTCCAGCGTTCCGAGCAGCACATCAGCAGCTACCGCGTGACGTATGAATACCAGGGCGATACTTTCGTATCGAACCTGCCATACGACCCCAGCCGGGGTGGTGCAGTGAAAACTGTTCCTGTGCAGATGAGCCTGAGCTTGCGTTAAGCATCTCGGCCATCTTTGCCGACTTCGAATATGCCCGACCTCTCCCGCAAGGGTAGGTCGGGCATTTTTCGTTTACGAAGCCCTAAACTAACTTTGAAGTGCCCGATCGATCCCGCGTGGGACGCTCGGGCATTTTATTTGCCCATCGCAGCTGGCCTTGCAGCCAGAACGGCCATCCGCAAATGGCGAGTTTAATAGCCGTGCATTTGGCCGAATTCATCACAGCCGGCGGGATAGGATCGCTCACTGCAGCAGGCACCACCTGCTTCTACCGCTGACCGGCCCTGGCCACATTCGACAGATTTGCATGACCACCACAAACAGAAAAGCTGCCGCACTCTTTGATGGCCTCACAGCCGTTTGCAAGCGCATTGTCGCCTCGGACGGCCAAATGCCGACCGTTACGATCAAGGAGACTTCCTACGTTCTCACCGGCCGGACGTACACGCTCAGCACCGCACAGGGCGACTTCTCCTTTTGGTTCGGAGCCAATGGCCCGCGCCTGTTCTTTATTGCCTACGTGGCCGGCCTCGAACCGAACAAGGCCCAGGATGCGTTTGCGTTCTGCTTCGGTGGCGCTGCAAAGGTCGGCTGGCAGCTAAATTACGAACCTATCGAAAACGGTGTTTCGATCTGGGCGACGTGCATGACCGATGAGAGCAGAACGCTCGTTCAACCGAAGGCAAACTGCACCACGGGGCTCTCCGCGGAACCGATTTTTGAAATGACCGAGTACGGGTCGTTCTGGGTCACCGACATCGCAATGATGGTGCAGTCGTTCATTCGCACGAGCGAGCGGTGCGGGATTGCTTGTCACGCCATGGAGCCAGCACCATTATGAAAACCGTCCTCATCACTGGTGGCGCGAAACGCCTCGGCCGTGCCCTCGTTGAACACTACGCCGGAGCTGGGTGGCGCGTGCTGTTCACCTCCCAATGGTCGCACCAGGCTGGAATGGAATTGGCCGACTCGCTGGGAGAGAACGTCCACTGTCTTCGAGCGCAGGTATCGTCGCGCAGCAACGCGTCGTTGATCCAACAGTGGGCCGAACGACATACCGATCGCCTCGACCTGGTCGTGTGCAACGCCTCGACGTTCAACCGCATTGCGCTGCAGGACACCACGCCTGACCAATTCGCCGGGCTGCTCGAATCCAACCTTCTCGGGCCCTATTTCCTGATCCAGCAGTGCCTACCGATGCTCCAGAAGGCGTCCGGATGCGTCGTGAACATCGCCGACGCACAAGCAACGGCTGGCGTTCCGTTTTTCTCGGCATACGCAGCAGCCAAGGCAGGGCTCATCTCGATAACGAAAAGCTTGGCAGTCGAGCTGGCCCCGATTGTGCGCGTCAACGCAGTGCTCCCTGGAACGCTGCAATGGCCAGTCGATGAGGCGACCTACAGTGTCGAAGATCGCGCCGACACTGTAGCGAGAACGCCGCTTAAAAGGATCGGTGACTGGAGCGATGTGGTGGGCGCTGTGGACTATCTAACGTCCGCCCCGTTCGTGACCGGTGCATGCCTGCAGGTCGACGGCGGGCGTCACGTGGCAGCCTGAAATTCAGTCCGGTACCACTGCCGGTAGTCTGGCGGGGTGCAAAGCCGGCATCCTGATACAAAAAAGCCCCGCGAGCAATCTGCGGGGCTTTTTCGGTCATGGCGCCGTTTACTTAAGCGAGGCATTCCGAGCACGTATGGCGAACAAAGTGCGACTCGACTAGGTGCGGAATCTTGCACTTCCGGCAACGCATAACCTTCACGTTCTGGTATGGGAACTTCGACGCGCCGCCACGCGGAATGTCACGCCACCCGATACTGAAACCGTTACCGGCCAACAGGGCGAATCGCTCTGGACTGATTAGCGCCTCACCGCGGCATACGCCGAGGTAGTTGCTGTAGCTCAGGGTGAAGGCAATGCCATGTGCGTCGGGCAGCGGCTCATGCTTTTCACGATAGGCCGCGTACATCAGCAGCAGCATCGCCGAATGCAGGCGCAAGGTACGGCTCTGCAAAAACCACTCATGGTTCGTCGGCGTTTGCCCCGATTGAGACTGGTTGCCGGTCACGCTCTTGTAGATAGCGCGCGAATCGGCAGGCTTGGTGCGTGCAACCGAGGTCAGCGTGACTGCCCTTGCGCCCATCGCTGCGTTTGCCTGAGCGATAGCCACCTTCGACGCATAGGCGAGGCTAGCTTTGTGATCCAGATTGCCTGTCGTGTTCTGCATGGTCGACGGTTACAGTGAGGTGATTGGAAGTTGTTCGGAATAGGATTCGAGCAGAGCGCGGAGCAGGGCGTCCTCGCTGCCCGATCCCTCGAGCGCAGCCTTGAACTCAGGACTGGCGATGTGCAGCAGGAAAACAGGCAGGCCCGTCATCAGCAGCGCGTTTAGCTTCGCCTTGTCCATGCTGGCCAGCTTCTTGAGGGTTTCTGCGCTTGCGCCGAACACGGCCGGCGCGAGGGGATCCTGATACTCGACCATGGCCACCAGTGCCTCTACAACGGCGAAGTTGGCGGCTTCGATTTTCTTGCGCACGAAGCTGTGCGTATCGAAAATGGCCTTTGCTACTGGGATGTTGTCGTTCACGATTCCTCCTATGAACCCGCTTTGGCCAGCTGCTGGCCAAACAGCATGAACGTTTCACCGAGGGATGCGATTGCAGCCTTCACGTTCGGGTCTTTGTCCGAGAGGGATTTCAGCAGCGCGATCGGGAATTGGGCGATCAGGGTATCGGCCTGCTCTTTCATCGCCAGGAACTGCGAGGCGCCGGCGTTCGCTTGCTGGACGGCCTCCTGGAGCTTCTTCTGCTGTTCGGTCAGGGTGCCGATGTCGGCGGTGACTGCATCGCGCTGCGCTGTTAGTGATTCGAGTTCACGGTTCTTGGCACTGATCGCTTCCTCGACGCTCGCATAACCCGGCGGCACGATTTGCTTTTCTTCAAAGCGAATCTGCGTTTCTTGCGAGCGCAGCTTCGTGATCTCGTCTTCGAGGTCTTTACGGCGCTGCTCGGCACGACGCAACAGTTCTGCCTGGGCTTCCAGTTCGCGCTGGTTGCGGGCACGCTCGACTTCACGCTGCGTCTGGAAGTCGGACAGTTCACGCGTCTTGGCAGTCAGGTCGGCCTGGGCGCTTGCGAGCTGGGCGACTGCGTCAGCCTCGGCCGCATTCATGACTTCCATAACCAATTTGTGGTCGATGGTCTTGCCCTGCGACGCCAGTGTGCGCAATTCTTCGACGACGTCCGTGTCGGTGGTAGGAGAGAGCAGCGCCAGCGCCTGTTGGGTAAAGGCATTCGCCTCTTTCACGTCGACCTGGCCGTTGACCATGAAGTGCGTCGTGAGTACCTTGTTGATGTGCATGTAGCGCGAGATCGTGCGTGGCGACAGGCCCAACTCACTTTCGACAAAGCCGCGGAAGCGGTCGCCCAGGATGTCGCGCATGAAGCAAAGCTGCTGGGTCATCACGAAAAGCTCGCCAATGAGGCGACGCCCGGCCGAGCGGAATTCGCTTACCGCCATGCTCAGGCGCATCTTATCTTCCGCAGGCAAACCACTCAGCAATTCAGACGTTTCAGTGCGCAAGGCGCCTACATCCGAGTGTAGTGCTGCGGGAGTCATCATTAACATAGCGTGTCCAATTAACAGTTCAAGAGGCGTGAAAAAGTATGCCTCATTCCCCCGAGGCAACATTTATGAAACGGTTGGACTTTCGTGTAGGACTCGCTGAACAGCGCAGTTACAGCTCTTTGTATTGGAGCATTTCCATCGAAACCGTACCAAAAGAAACTGAACAAACGTTTCTTTCTAGACCGCAAGCGTAGGTGTGTTCCTACGTGGCGTCAACGACAAAATGTATCCTTGGAGAAATTGTGTGTCTGAAAGCGTCGTTTTTTTGCCAAACATTGCTACCCACTTGGCAAGATCCGAAATCCGTAGTATGCACGTCAACTTTGTTGACTAAAGAGCATTTTTGCGCACGGGAGAAGCAAAAACAAGGCGCGAGAAATGCAGGCCGTTTTCGGTTTCACTATACAGATCAGCTACTTACGCTTTTTTGTTGCTGGACATCATGTCCATGCAAAAAAAGGGAGCGCAGCGTTCGATCTCGGCAACAGGCAATCCGCTCTCTCCATGCCGACGAAAATTTCGACTGGTTGAAATAATCTGTGAACATTCGTTTGTGAGAGCCAGAGACGGGCCAAGATAATTCCAGCATGGATAACATGCTGCTCCCCATTTCAAGTTCCGAGCTCATCGCCAGCTCGCACGACGCCGTCGATGCGATCAAGACTGCCGCTGGCCTGACTGACGCCCAGTTCACTGCGCTATGTATGCCGGTGCTGCGTGCTTACGCAGACCATGTACAGCGGCTACCGCTGACGTCTTCCGCTTTCGCCTCTCCGCGAGGCGCGTGGGAGTTTGGCCTCACTGCGGCGATGGTCGCCTATCGCTACGCAGGCACAGTGATTTTCTACCCCGCGCTAGGCGCGGAAGAACGGCGAATGCTCGAACCCCAATGCCGCTACATGGCATTTCTCGCGACGCTCTCGACCGCGGTAGCAACAGTCGCGGAAGCCAGCAGTCTGAGCGCCGGCGACGATGAATACCACCCGCTCAGCGTGGAAGGAACTTTTGTCAGCTGGCTCGCGGAACACCCCGGAGCAAAGTTCACCTGGCGGACCTCGGCCGCCCCGTTAAGTGCCCAAGCTTGCGCAGCGATTGCAGCTAACTTCGTACCCAAGCGGCTGCTCGCGAATTTCGACTTGCGAGCCGTGCTCATGATGTACGAAGCCATCAACCCGAAGACGACCATGAATGGCGTCGAATCAACCATGGCGCGAGTGGTTCGGCAGGCAGCACAAGGGGTCCTGGATCACTATCGGGCCAAGCAGGCGGGCACGTTTATCCCCGAAGCCAACGTCGCGAGCGTATCGCCGGTTGACGCGGAAAAGGTGGCAGGCAAGATGATCGCCGCTGCCAATCCCACGATCCTGGCCAACCCGCTCGAGATGATGGCGCCTGCATCCGCCGGCCAAGCCCAAACGACAGCGCCAGCTAACGCGACACAGGACGCGTCGACAGCACCCGCGGCCACCGACGCAACCCATTCCGCATCGCCCACCCCGGCAGCTTCTCCTGCCGCGGTTGCAGCGCCGCCGCAATCCGACTCGCCGCAATCGGCGATCGGTGCGATGAACGATGGTGAGGAAAAGCTTGCACGCGCCAACAAAGTTCTGCGCGAGTGGTTCAGCGCACTTAAGCAGCATCAGCAGTTCCATGTCTTGAAGGATCAGCTGGTGATGAATAGCGACGGTATCGAAGTCCCTGTTTCCATGCTCGGCATGTTCGGAGTATCAGGCGCTTCAATCCGCAAGATGATGGACGATGCCGAACTCATTATTGGGAGGTCATCCAATGCGCGTGGCGTGATCCTTCACCCTGGATTGCGTGAGCGCTTCATCAGCCAGTAACCCAAGTAACTTTTCAATCCGCCCACTTCTCCTATGTCACGTACCTATCACGACATGTTCCGGCCAGTGTACGAGCTGCCGTCTTGCCTGTCCTGGGCAGCTTCCTCGGCCTTGCTGGCAGCGCTTCATCCACCAATGTGGCCGGTAGCAGCAGCAGCAGTCGTCGGTGCTGCGGCATACCGAGGCAAGCAAGCCATCGACCTCTATCGCTTTCGCGCGTCACTCTCTGCGTTGCGGGTCGAAACGATCACCGTCGCAGACGCCCTCACAATCTCACGACGCCACCTGAAAATGGACGGCGCCAAGCGGAAAGAGTCGGACGGGAAGGGAGGCTTCTGGCTCGGTCGTGGTTTTCGCTGGACGCAGCAACACGCGGAAATTTCGCGTCAGATCATGTACCGCAGCCCCGGCGAAATCCAAGGCCCGCCGAGCTGGCTTCCGCCGCCAATTCTCAAGGCAATCCAGCCCAAAAACTTTGTTCCCTTGAAAGCTGACAGTGTCGGCGTATCATGGATTCATGGCATCAGCCCTGATGAAGAAGAACTGACGTTGCCGATCGAAGCGTTGCCTGGCCACACCCTTGTGGTCGGCACCACGCGGGCCGGCAAGACCCGTTTATACGAGCTGTTGACGACCCAGATTGTCCACGCGAAAAAGATCCTGATCATCATCGATCCAAAGGGCGATAAAGACTGGGAGCAGCGAGTGCGCAAGGAATGCGAACGCGCCGGCCGGAAGTTCCTGTACTTCCATCCGGCCCATCCGTCGAAGTCGATTCGTATGAATCCGCTGGCAAACTGGAACACAGTCGCGGAAGCAGCGACGCGCATCGGCCAGCTCGTCGACGCCGAGGGCACGTTCGGCGCGTTCGCTTGGAAGACACTGTTCCGAGTGATGCGCGCCCAGGTTGCCGATGGCGTGCGCCCGAACATTCGCACTGCGAAAGAATATGTCCAGAACGGCGTTGAGCCCCTTCTGGAAAGCCTGCTCAAGAAGGCGCTCTACCAGCGCTTGGGCGGTGCATGGGATCAGGACCTGGACACGTTCGTCGAAAAGCAGCAGCGCGGTAAAACTTCGCCGTTCAAGTCCGAGCGCCTGGAAGGTATGACCGGAAAATTCCTCTCCTTGAAAATCAAGGACGAGGCGATCGAGGCATTGATCGCGATGGTGAACCACTCGAAGGAACACTACAGCAAGATGATTCAGGTGCTGGAGCCGATCCTGGAAATGCTCGGCTCGGACGAACTGGGGCAGATGCTTTCGCCCGATCCTCTCGACCTGAACGACACGCGCCCGATCTACGACACGCAGAAGATCATCGAAGAGAACGCCGTGCTGTACGTCGGCCTGGACTCCCTCTCCAACAAGATCATAGGCAGCGCGATCGGCTCAATCTTGTTGGCGGACTTCGCTAGCGTGGCCGGCGCGATCTATAACTTCAAGGACAAGCCCGAGGACATCTACCTGTTTATCGATGAGGCCGCGGAGGTCATGAACGAGCAGGCCATCCAAATTCTGAACAAGGGTGGTGGCGCCGGCATCAAGGCCTTCATCGCCACCCAGACGATCGCGGACTTCGACGTCGTCTTCGGATCGAATGCGCGAACCGGCCAGGCCTTGGGCAACCTGAACAACGTTCTCTGCTTACGCGTCAAAGATCCGCAAATGGCTGAATGGATCGCCACCTCGTTCGGCAAGACAGCTGCGCGTGATGTGCGCGTGACGCATACGACCGGCAGCGGCTCGTCGAAATCGTTCACAGAATTCAGCGGTTCAACAGCAAGGGCCCTTAGCGAAGTGGAGATACCCTTCGTAAGTCCTGATTTGCTTACCCGGCTACCAGGTCTGCAGTACTTTGCATTCTTAGCGGGGAGCACTCTCTACAAAGGGCGGCTGCCGTTGTTGCAATAAGACGAACAAGAAACTAAACACACCGAACGGCACAATTTCCTACAGACAATCTGGCAGTATAATGCAATGATTGCCAAAGTATAAAGAGTCTCACTGGAGGACCATATGGATAAGAAGCAGATATTAGCTGAGGCGGTCAAAGCCGCCGGCGAACAGTCGAAGGCAAAACACTTGTGGGTCATGGACTCCATGATCGAAAACATCGCTACAGCGTTCGCTGAATACGTTGGAATGGTCTCGATCGGTCCAGATGGAAAGCCTTTGCTCGTGGGCGCAATTAAACGGGCGATGGACGCCTATGAAGAGTACGAAAACTCGCCGCGGGCAGCCCGAGCTGCATTCGTTCGTTCACTGCTATCGAACAGCCAGGAAGTGTTCGCGCAGCAAGTAATTGTCGAGACTCCGCGCGGTGCGATTGCATGGATGCCTTTCGTGTCGAGCGTCACCGACTTTCTGACGCTCTACCCGGGCGCCGAAGTCGAGGTGGAGCGGCAACAGTGCCAGATCGCAGAGCCGATCACCAGCACTTTCCTGATGACGAAAATTATCCCGGCCTCACTGCTTGACCAGGCGTCACTAGCAGAGCTAATCGGCGATCCGACGCAGCTGGCGTGATGTCATGGCTATCCATCCGGTAAGTGTCCAAAATTCGTTCGGTAGCCACTTCATCCTGTGGTCGTTCTTTTTGCCAATCCTGGCTTTAATATTCGTGCCGCTGGTCGTTCCTGACCAAACCTTGACGCAGTCCGAGGTCGAAATGGTCGCGGCCCTGGGCGTGGACGTGGCAGCAATGACGCAGACGGTCGATCAGCGGTTCGCGTCCCTGTTTGTCGAGAACGGCTTCATGGCGAAAACACAGCAGTTTTTCGGAACTTCGAAAGGCGGAATCCTCGACTTTTCGAATTCGTGGATTCATGGCGTCTGGCTCATGCTCTATAAGGCAACTTGGCGCTTCTTCGCGCTCAAGTCGATTTTCCTGCTTCCGCTACTGGTCCTGGCCATCCCCGCCGCCGTGGATGGATTCATGGTGCGTGCGACTAAGAAGTACCGTTTCGAAAATTCGAATCCTGTGTTCTTCTATTCGTCCATGCACACGATGGTTTTGATGTTCGGCATGTTCGCGTTTTTACCGCTGGCGCCGTTTAGCTTGTCCGCGATTACACTGTTGACGATTATCGTCCTGCTAATCGGTGGAATCTGGCTGACAACATCAAACTTCCAAACCGGAACGTAATAAAAAAGGCGCTCTCGATGAGCGCCTTTTTTATTGGCCCAGAATCCGTCGTCTGGCTAATGCACTTTGCGCAGCTTCGGAAAAACTCATCTTCGGGTTGACCTGAATTTCCATCGCTATCAGGCGATCTGATTCACGCTCGGCCTCGCCACACAAGCTTCGCAGTTCTCTCAGCACTGCGAGCTGCTCCAAGCCTGATACCTCTGGCGCCGAACGAACAGCCAGCGTGTCCGATCCCAAGCTTTCTTCTTCGTTCTCCTCTTCACCCTCGCCTGCTGAAGAGATGCCCCTGATTCGTCCCCATAGCAGGTAGATGGCCACTCCGATAATGAGCACTGCCGCTGTCAGCATACCAGCGAACGACCCGTCCGCCGAGTAACCGAACAGCTTTAGTAGAACAAGGCCAGGTAGGAAACATACGATCATACGAAACCACAGACGCTCATCCATCATCGAAAGGAATTCGACTAAATTCTTTGGCATTACAATTTCCTTACTAAAAGCGCTGGTTAGGCGCGGGATTTACGGGATCTTTTAACAGTGAACGTAAGAGACTCGGCATACCGTTTGAGCTCCTTGTCCTTAAGGGACGACGCAAGATATGGCACATCCAAGAGATTTATCTTACCGGTACTTGTCACCACTGCGAATACCCGCAATAACATCGATGCGAGCGCCACGGAATTCATGTTATATGCTTTCATAAGGGCATCCCACATTGCTTTCTCGCCCTCGATCATTGTGAGCTTGGTTGTGGTCTCGGATGCGGCCGCAGTTGCCCACCGCTCCGAATTTAACTCCTTGAGCCTTTTGATCAGTGCGATCTGATAATGCCGGGAAAAGGTGTACCCGGCGGCTTCCAAGGCCACGACAATCGCACCGGGCTTAGGCTCATAATCGAAGCGGTCACCGAGCTGGATTAGAAGCGCTTCGGTGGTCTTTTCGCGCTCGGCACTGAGCATGGTGCGGAACAGCTTGACTCCCCTGTCGGTAGGCTGTGCAAGGCCTGCTGCCGTGAACGCCTCTCGTATCTCTACGTCCGTGACGACCAACCGCAAGTCCTTACTGAATTTGCCCAATACCTGCTGCAGCTGAGCAGGCTTATATTGGTTCAAATGATTCATGTGATTCTCTGGTGAATGAAGCGGCAAACCATGACGTTGAGCTTAGTCTGCCAGGCCCGACATGCAAGCCGGAACGGTAGAGCGAGCCTCCACTGGCCTAAGCTGATCTGCTGGCATGGCAGGGTGGATAGAGGGCAGGGTGCGCGCCAGGCGTAACTGTAGCGGCTCAGCGCCACGTACGGGCGCGGAAAGCCGAAAAATAGTTGGCATGAGACAAGAATTACGTTACAGTGGCGTCGTCGCTATGCGGCATTGTTGTTCCCCTGCGTCACCTCATACTCTGCAGTTCCGCTTCTCTAATGCTCCGACATTAGCGAGGCTGTCACACAGCCTTACCCATTTCATACAGCCGCACCGCGGCAAGGAAATGGCATGCTTCCCACCCTTCTCAAGTGTCCGAGGGTTGGACACAAAACATTCGAAAATTCCCTCCCAAGCATCACCGTTGGCGACGCCAACACCCCAAGCCAGATCTCGAAAGTCATCCGTTCGCATTCTTGCGTCCTGGACGAGTTGCAGATGCAGTACCAGCCCGGCGAGCTGCAAAAGGCCGACCTGGTAGCCGCATCGACGATGTTCACGCATCGCCGCTTCGTGCTGCAAACCTTCGAAAACCACAAGCAGTTGTTCAAGCACTCCGCGTGCTGCATCTTCCAGTTCCAAACCATCACCGGCTCCGGTGAAAACTTCGTCTTCGGCATTTTCATCACCGATGGCGACCGCAACCTAATCGACTACTGCGTTGACACCGCGCTTGCTCACAAGCGCCGGCCCGTCCTGCATCGCCTCATGCGTGCAGTCTGCACCGCTACGTCCGTAGCTCGTCGCCTCGACCACTGAAAGCTTTACATCATGCACATGCAATCCCCCCAAGGCCTGACCCTGGCTGATATTCCAATGGGCTTCTTCCCCGACGATTCCATCGAGGCACCTTCAGCGAGCAGCCCGACTTCGGTGCCGGCGCCGATCGCAGATTCGGCCCCAGCGAAAGCCGCGGGCCCGGCCCAAAGCCGCGCGTTGAAGATCGCTCGTGCCAAGACCGGTGAGACCGAACTCCGCCTGCTCGCTGAGCAAGACGGCGAAACGGTGCGCTTCGTCCTGGTGAGCTCGACCATCGCTCCTTACGCTACCAAGCGTGAAGTGCTGGTCAAGCCGGGCCGCCGTAAGACTCCCATGAACGAACAGCAAGCCGTCGAGGAATTCGAACGTCGTGTTGCACTGGCCTATCCACCGGAGACGCTGCGCAACAACAAGACCGTCGCAATCCACCTCAACCTCATCTAAAACTTACCTCGGAAAAACCAATGTCCCATCTGCTCACCATTACCAATTCCGGTACCGCTGAAATGGCCTTTGCAGGCGAAACCCCCTGGCATGGCCTCGGCCAAATCATGCTGCCGGGCGCGTCCATCGATGAATGGCGCACCGCTGCTGGCATGGACTGGGAAATCAAGCGCACGCACGTCCAGTACACGAACGGCGAGCTGCACGACTGGAAAGCGAACGAGGTCCTGTACCGCAGCGACACGAACGCGCCACTGTCGATCGTCTCGCCCAAGTACAAGATCGTCCAGCCCCGGCAAGTCCTGGAGTTCTTCCGCTCGCTCTGCGAAAAGAATGGCTTCGAACTGGAGACTGCCGGCACCATGAAAGGCGGCCGCCGCTTCTGGGCGCTGGCTCGCACCGGCCTCGGCGGCGAAGTCGTTGACGGCGACCAGGTCAACACCTACCTGCTGCTCGTTACCAGCTGCGACAAGGGCCTCGCAACGGATACGTTCTTCACCAGTATTCGCGTGGTCTGCAACAACACGCTGCAGATGAGTTTCCGGGAAAACCACGGCAACCGTGTCTCTGTGCGTCACAACACCGAGTTCAACCCGGACGACGTTAAAGCCGAACTGGGCCTGAATGCGATCGACGTCTACACCGACTTCATGGAGCGCATGAAGGGCTTCGCAAATACTTCGCTCACCGGCTCCAAAGCCGAAGAAATCATTGAAGCGATGTTCGCAAAGAAGGGCGTCACCGTTCCCATCCGCACCACCAAGGGCTTCAAGTCGGTGATGCAGCTGTTCAACGGTGTCGGCAAGGGCTCCCGGCTCGATGGCGTCGCAGGCACCGCCTGGGGCCTCGTGAACGCTGTTACGGAATACTCGGACTGGCACGTTCGTGCTAAGAACCAGGAATACCGTCTGGACAGCGCATGGTTCGGCGCCGGTCGCTCCCTGAAAGAAAATATTCTGGAACTTGTGGCAGAAGTCTAAGCCACGGCCTCACGGCCAAAACCCCATCCGGGGTTTTCTCATGCGGTGCGTATGCGAAAGCCCAAAGTAACTTTTCCGGTACCAGTCTGCGCGGCAGATTAGTGCCACAAGCACGCGACCTTCTGACGCCTCGAACGAGGCATTAAGTGGATTGGCAGGCATATGCCCGCCACTAACTTGCAACGGCGAACGCCGCGAAGGAACCGCAATGAACGCACCAATGAAATTCTCTGTCCTGTCCACCCGGGCAGCCAACACCGACCAGCAAGTCCGCCTCGGTGGAAAGATACGCGCTGGCATCAAGGTTTTGACCAAGGCCGCGCAGAACAACCCCAAGGCAGTTTCCATCTACAACGACGGCGTCGAAAAGCGCCAAAAGTTCACCGACATCGAAAAGCGCATCAAGGATGCGACCGGCCTTCCCAACCCGATGTTCCCCCGCAACACCCCGTTCTTCAACGTCGCAGCTTCCGATTTCGGCATGCCTGAGATCGCGGCGCTCATCGTCGACACGTACGGCGAAATCCGCAGCGAGCACAGCGACAAAAAGCAGCTGTACCGCTTTCCTGTCGTGTTTCACTCGGATGACCTGAATGAGGTCTATCCGAATCAGTTCAAGCGTCATGGTTTCGAGCCGCACTACGAGTCGCACTACGGTGAGGACGGCGAGCGTTACTGCCGCTACCTGCCCACGGTGTCCGACGAGCAGGCAGCGCAGATCCGTGCGCGTCGCATCAAGAAGGTGCCCCGCCGCGAGAAGGTGATTCGAGGCGTGTGCGACCCGGGCTCCTGCCATGAATTCGGACAGGGCCAGTGCAAGTTCCGCGGCCGCCTGCTGTTTTACGTGCCGGGCATTCCGACCACTGGAATGCTTGGGATGGAAACCAGCTCGGAGTATGCGGCCGAGGGTATCTGGTCGGACCTGGAACGAATCCGCGATGCGCTCGGCACCATCCCGCGCTGGAATCCAAACAAGCCGGGTGCGCCGATCTTCTGGATCACCAAGTCACTGGAGCCCCGCACGTACTTCGATGAACACGGGAAGAAGCAAAGCGGCTTCCAGTGGGTACCGAAACTGCAGGCCGACATCGACATCGGTGCGCTCCTGAGCAGCGGCAAGGTCTTGGCCCTCCCATCAGCCCAGACACCCGTTGCATGGTTGTCGCAGCCGAAGGGGATGCCTGAGGCGGTCTTGTTGCCGCCGGCAGAGCCCACACCAATCCAGTCGGAAGGGCAGGGCGTCCCAGACGCCAACGACCGGCTCGAAGCGCTGGCCGAAGCGATGGGCCTCAATCAGGATCTCGTGATGCAGTATTTCGACCTCAAAATCGCGCAGTCCTGGGAGAACGACACGGCCCACGTGGAAACCGCCATCAAGATGCTCGAGCAACTCAAGCGCCTCGGTAACGAGTGCGCGGCCAAGCTCATCGGCTTGTCGATCCGCGTCGCGCAGATCGGCATCGACTCCCGCGACTTCAACGCCTACTCCTTTGCCCGGTATGGAAAGGGGTACACGACGAAGATCGATGTGCTCGCGCGCATCGAGGCGGAAATCGAAGAACTGGCGAAACTGCCACGCGACGCAGCAATTGCACACGTAAAACAAATCGACACCACTGCCCAAGCAGCGTAAGCAAACAGGCGACAGAAGGATCGTCCATTCAACGGCGCCACCGTGCTCCGGCACGGTGGCGTCCTTCGAAGCCGCCTCACCGAATTCAAGAACATGTACACTCAAGTTAAACGCACACCGAAACCGTCCACCCCAGTATTCGTCTTAGCGGGCGACCCAGAGCCATCCACGACCTTTGTCGCAGGCAGATGCGTCTGCAAGACCTGTCGGGCGAATGACCTGACCTTCTACCGCTACCTTGATGACGCCAAGTGCGACGACTGCGGGCAGTGGCAGAACGAAGATCCGATTCCGGACTGACTTACGACCCTTGAACCGATCCGTTGCTGTGGCCCCAACCACAGGAACGGATCGGTTGCAAGTGGTCAACTTTTGGGTTAATCTTCGGTTGTCGCCCTGCGGCATATTTGTTCCCAGTACCCCATCAGCGCTTAGCCGCTCACCAATACCGACTTTCTTGTGCTGCCTGGCATAAGAAAGTGTGTGTCACCACTCCAAATTTCCCTCGCCGGTATCCGGCATCATTTGGAGATTCCCCCCATGCAATTATCTGGCCATATCCAGCCACTCGGCGGCGCTGTGTCGCCTGCAGTCGTCAACGAAGCAATTACCAACCTCGAAACCGTCGCAGCACCTGGAGCATCCGTAGCACCGGCCCCCGCGGCCAAGCGCGTTGCACCGGAAGCGGCAAAGCCTGCAGCCGAAGCGCCTCGCTTCATCAAGCTCAAGCACATCCGCGAGGGTAACAACCCGCGTACTTACTTCGATCCGACTGAGATGGCCGAACTGGTTGCCTCGGTCAGCGAACACGGCGTGGCGCAAGCCATCCTGGTTCGCCCGAAGGATGGTGGCTACGAAATCATCGCCGGCCATCGTCGTTACCGCGCTGCCCTCGAGGCGCACGGTGAAGAGTACGACATGCCTGTCGTGGTTCGCGAGTGCTCCGATGCAGAAGCTGAGGTATTGGCCAACGTCGAGAACACCGTTCGCGCCGACATGTCGCCAATCGAAGAAGCCGTCTCGGCCGCTTCGGTTGTGGGTCGTGTCAAAGGCGATCGCGAAGAGGCGGCCCGGCTCCTGAGCTGGTCCCGCGGCAAACTCGACTCGCGCCTGGCGCTGATGAACTGTGCTGACGTCGTCCGCACGGCTCTGAACGAGCGCAAGATCTTGCTCGGCCACGCTGAGTTGTTCGCTTCCCTGGCAAAGGATCGTCAGGAAAAGCTGCTGCCGGCGATTCTGGAAAAGAAGACCTCGGTCGCAGAGTTGAAGGCCGTCATCGAGCAGGCGTCGTCCAAGCTCGAGTCGGCAATCTTCGATAAAAGCGACTGCAACGGATGCGCGCACAACAGCACCGTTCAGGCAAGCATGTTCGAGCAGTCCATCACCGATGGCAGCTGCACGAATTCCGCTTGCTACAAGCAGAAAACCGAAGATCAGCTGCAATCGATCGCCGTGTCGCTCAAGGACGAATACCCGGTCATCCGGATTGTTCGTGTGGGTGACAACTCGACGCTCGTGAAGCTCTCGGCCGATGGCAAGGCGGGCGTGGGTACCGAACAGGCAGAAGCATGCCGTTCGTGTGCAAACTTCGGTGCCGCTGTCAGTGGCCTGCCGCAAGGCATGGGTAAGGTCTTCAAAGACCAGTGCTTCGACACCGTCTGCAACTCGCAAAAGGTGGCCGCTCGCATCCAGTCGGAACAGCAGGCAGCCGCTGACGCCGCAGCAGAAGCCGCAGCGCAAGCAGCAGCCGCGGCCAAGGGCGCTCCAGCAGATGGCACCGCGAAAGCGGCGCCGAAGGCAGGGGCAGCACCGAAAGCAGCTCCAGTCGTGGTCACGGTGAACGAAGGTGACCGCGTCAAGGCGTACCGCGAGAAGGTGTGGCGTGCAGCGATGCAGAAAGAGATCGCGGCTTCGCCTGACCTGTCGGCCCGCTATCTTCTGGCGTTGTGCCTGAACGAAAGCGCCCGCCACATCAGCGGCTCCAAGCTCAGCAATGCGATGAGCAAGCTCACCGATCAGACGAAAGCGACCGACTTGGGCGGCATTGCTGCACAGGTTTGCGCGTTCGACGACAGCGTCGCTGACCGCCTGACTGCGTTGATCGCCGTTTCGGCGATCGACAACCTGGAGGTGAGTCACCTGCAGCGCCTGGCGAAATACCACAAACTCGACCTGACGAAGCACTGGAAGCTCGATAAGGAATTCCTCGAACTGCTCACCAAGAGCGAGATCGGGGTGATTGCCAAGTCGGTCGGCCTGGACAAGGCCATCGGTGATGGCTTCGCGAAGCTCGCAAACGAAAAAAAGGACGACCTCATCAAGAAGCTGCTCGGGGTCAAGGACTTCGACTACTCCGCGACGATCCCTCCTGTCCTCATGTACTGAAATCCCTGAAAGCGCCCTCGTGGCGCTTTTTCTAAAATTCTTAGGAAACCACCATGTTCACGCAACTCGATTCCATCATCACGGAAGAAACCTCCCTGACCCTCAAGCTTTCGCGCGGGGCAAACGGCACCCTCAAGGTCTGCGTCATGCCGACCACCTCCAGCAAGAACCCAGCCCTGGCTCAGCCGCTCGCGATGGCAGCGACTCCGGCCGAACTCGACGCCGGCTTCGCTGACTTGATCACGACCTACCAGACCAACCGCCTGAGCCTCACCGCCCAAGTGGCTGCGACGGCGGCGATCCTGGGCGAGGCCACGAAGAAGGCTTCGGACAAAGCAGTGAAGGCGCTCAAGACCACCAGCACCCCGAAGCCAGCCGCGCAAGCGACCGGCAACGACGGTGAAAGCGGCGAGGGCGAAGATCACGACGATGCTGTCGGCGACACCCTCGACACCTCGGCCAACACGGCGAGCGAAACGGCACCGGCTGCAGGTTCGTCGGATCAGAATGACCTGCTGGCGCTGCTGGGATAATCATCATGGCAATCGAAATCCAAAAGCTCACCCGTACCTTCTCGTTCAACGGCGTCAACCTGCCCGATCCGGGGCCGGACTTCACGCCAGAAGAAGTGAAGGACGTCTACGTCAACATGTACCCTGACCTGAGCACTGCGGTGCTGCAGGAGCCGGAAGTAACCGGTGACCAGGTGGCATACAAGTTCGTGCGCAACGTCGGCACGAAAGGCTGAAGTGCTTCGTCACCAGATCGATTCGATTCTGCGTGGCGAAACCCCTACCTGGCTCCAGCCGGGTGGGGGGCGAGCCGTGATCCTCGTCGACGAGCAAATGACCAGCTGCTCCACGGCAGTAAAAAAGTTACTTGCACCCTCGACCAGGACGGCCCGGCCACTGCAGCTGGCTTCCTCGCAACTACCGCCGATTTTCTAGCGGTTCCTCCCCCGATTTATCGGGGGCTTTCTTCTGCCCACGCATAAGAAAGCCCTCTGGCTTGCTCCTTCTCTACCGCTATGCGGACACCGTACAGGAGTAGCAATGCAACTCAATCCAACTGAAATGAGCGTCCTCGCAGAGGTCGCCAATATCCCGCAACTGCCTTCTCTGGCATTTCAACTTCCCTCCATCAGCGCGGCCGTGCCGCACTTCGCAGAGATTGTCGTGCGCGAGGTCGATTACGCCTCGTTCGCGCGGGCACTCGTTGACGCCGGCGTGATCACGCCCGAAATGATCGGCCCAAACGCAAGCACGCCAAAGTGCATCCTCGAACACGGTCTTCGGGCCTGGTTCAAGGAGCGTACCGACCGCATGCAGTACCTCAAGTTCGACGTCCGTGTTTTTGATGCTGTGGCGGCAGGCGAGATCCATTTTGGATACGAGCATGAGCCGACGGAGTACAAGAATTGGGTGTTCGGCCTGAGCGGCTACGAAACGTCTGAGGTTCGCGTCGCCGAGCCGGTGGCGCTGGCACTGGAAAAGAAATGCCCCGGTCTTTTTTATTCCGCGTTTTCCGAGATGGAAGGCGCCGGATGGAAGACCGCCGACATCCTGACTCCGATGATGGTCATCGATCAGACAGCGTCGTACCAGCTATGGGACGGCGACTTTTCCGAAATGCCCACCGACGAAGACGCCATGGCTGATCTAATCGATCGCTACGGCGAAGAAGCGCACCGGTATCTTCCCAGCACGCTGATGAAGGTGTGGGGGCAGGGCTTCTGCTTCCCTCGGAAAGGCCAGCGTGCGCTGGGTAAGCGCAAACTGCGAAAGCTCACCAAAGGGCGCGACAAGCAGGTGGCAGCCGTCGCACGCCAGCTCATCAAACTTCTCGACGCCAAGCAGTACGTCGAGGAGTGCGGAGCGCAATTTAGCGGCCCCGGCGGCGAGCCCTTGTTCACCGCGTGCTCCATCGGCTTTAACCGCGACGACCGTTACACCGAATTCATCGACTCCCATGTGAATGGTGTTTATGAGTCGGGCGAGTATTCGGAATTCCTCTCCATCAACGAGTTTCCATCCGATCCGAACGAACTCGACAGTTTTTTCATAAAACTCGACGCACTGTTTCGGCTCATGGCCGAGGTAGACGCGCTCATCCCACTTCTCTCTATCGGCGACGCCGACATGTAAGGAATCTGCAATGTACGACTTTTCAATCCATGCAGGCGACACCCGCCTGAAACTGACCGGGGCACTGCTCCTGTATTCGAATCCGAACGACGCGAGCACGATCACGTATGTGACCAAGAATGAAGTGCGTGATGTTGGCACTCCCGAGGCGCCGAACCAGCAAATCATGGGCGGCAGCGCCATCACGGCCGAGGCCTTGATCGCGATGTTCGAACAGCTCACCAAAACCCATTCGCTGAACACTGACATCCTCCCGGAGAATGTCGTGAGCATTTCAGCTGAACACATGGTGTGGTGGCTGCCCGAGGGCAAGCGCCGTGCATTCTTCAATTGCCGGGAACTGGGCCAGCGTTGGGGCAACCTGCCTCATCCGCCGCTCCTGTTCGTGGTCGTGAAGGAGTCGTGGTATATCTTCGCACTGCCAAAAAACGAGCGTCCTAGCGGGGAAACAGCCCTCTGTCACGCTCCATACTTCAACGTCAACGACAACCATTCGATCTGCACCGGCACCGCAAACATCCCCCGCAAGGCGGCTGTCTCAGCGATTCCGGACTGGGAGGACGGTTTCTTTGATTCCGAGTTCACGCACCCCAACGGCCGCATCAAGAAAGCGTCGCACCCTCGTGGTGAGTATGCGATGTGGAAGGAACTGCTCGATGGTGGCGTCTATGAGACGTTCCCCATGCAGTACCTGGTACCGGCTGAAAAAACGCTCAGCGACGTTATGGTCGAAGTGCGCAAGAAGCTGGGGGCAAAGTGATGGACAAGCGCGATGTCGTACTCCAACGCGTCTGCCCGATCGTGGCCATGCCGAAGTTTTCGCCGCTCGAGCCGCTGGCTCAAAACGGCGAACGCATCGTGATGGCTGCTAACGGCACGTTCCTCGAAGTGCGCCGCAGCTGGGCGCGCTTCGTTCGCAAAGTGGGGGAGGTCAACACTGTGGTTCCCTTCGGCACGCTGGAGGAATCCACGACCTACTTCACGCCGAAGCTTCCGCGCGAACTTCTCCAGGAGTTCATACAGTGGGCTCGGCAGGATAGTCATGTCGAAATCGGCGCCAACATCGTCTGGAATGAAGTGTCGCAGCAGTTTCGACTGGTTCGCTCGGGCACGGTGCATGGCACCCGCTCCAGCCTCGACTACAAAATTCCTGACCTCGATCCGAACGAGCAGATCGTCATCGACTGCCACTCGCATAGCACTGGCAAAGCCTTCTTCTCATCGACCGATAACAAGGACGATGCGGACGCGGTAAAGATCGCCTTCGTAGTCGGCCACTGCCACCTTCCGCAACAATCCGTGAAAATGCGCCTCTGCATCAGGGGCCAGTTCACGATCCTACAATTCCAACTGGACACCCCATGAAGATCACCCACACTGCAAATCCACGCCTGTTTCGCCAGGCTGTCAGCGTTACCGTCGTCGGCGCCGGCGGCACGGGGTCTGCCCTGATCCCGCGCCTGATGCAATTACATTTCGCAATGCTCGAGCTCGGCCATCCGGGCGGCCTGAACGTCACGCTGTGGGACGACGACGTCGTCTCCAAGTCCAACATCGGCCGCCAGTGCTTTTTCCCGGCCGACGTTGGCCAGCACAAGTCCTCGCTATTGATCAACCGCCACAACGTGGCGTGGGGAACGGAGTGGAGGGCTGTGACTCGCAGGCTGGAGCCGAGCCACAAGATCGAGTCCGACATCGTTATCGGTTGCGTAGACTCGCGCAAGGGTCGCGCTGCAATCCTGCAAGCAGTTCGTAGCCAGCACTGCTACTACATCGACAGCGGCAACGGCGAAGATTCGGGACAGGTCGTGCTCGGCGAGATCTTGCCTCACTACAGCAATTCTCCGCGGCTGCCGCACGTGGCCGATCTCTTCCCAGAGATGGTCGACGTTGCGCTCGACGCAAAGGACGACAGGCCAAGCTGCTCGGTGGCCGAAGCCCTGCAAAAGCAAAGCCTGGTCATCAACAACGCGATGGCGCAGGAAATCTTCAATCTGCTGTGGATGCTGTTCAGGCATGGCAAGCTGGATTACACAGGTCGTTTCGTCAACCTGAAAACCGGCATGTCCAACCCTATTCGCGCCGACACGGAAGTGTGGAAACGTATGGGGTATGTCTCCGAGCATCCCTTCGTAAAACCGCAGCCGGCTGAAAAGCTGGCAGCTTGAACCAGCGCCACCCTTCGCGGGGTGGCGCGGTTTCTTCTCCCCGCCTTATCCCTGCACAGCAGAGCTAAGTCACCTGACTTCTCCGAATTTTATCGCCGGCCTCCGGCAAGGAATTGGAGAAAAGTATGTTTGAAATAGTCGCTGAAAATGAAACCGACGTGCTCGATGCCATCACAGACAGCACGCTGGAGTTTGACCTGCACAGCTATTCTATATACGCCCTGCAAATGTCAGGGGGCAAGGATTCGGTCGCATCTCTTCTTGCCCTGCTTGAAGCCGGTGTGGATCCTGCAAAAATCGAATTGCATCACCAGCTCGTCGACGGCCGCGAAAGTAAGTTGATGGACTGGCCAATCACCGAAGGGTACCTGGTCGCGCTGGCCAAGGCATTCAACATGCCGCTCTACAACAGTTGGCGCGTTGGCGGCATCGAAGCCGAAATGCTGCGGTGCGAGTCTCGCACCGGTGCCGTTTCCTTCGAAATGCCTGATGGATCGGTGCGTACGGTTGGCGGCGACGGCGGGAAGCTGGGCACGCGCCTGAAGTTTCCGCAGGTCGGCGCTGATTTACGAACTCGCTACTGTAGCGGGGTGGCCAAGATCGATGTCTTCGCACGCGTCATGACGAACGACCCACGATTCCAAAACACGCGCACCTTGGTAATCACTGGTGAGCGTGCAGAGGAATCGTCCAACAGGGCGAAGTACAAGACCTTCGAACCGCACAGGACAGACTTGCGCAACGGCTTGAAAGTCTGGCGCCATGTCGATCACTGGCGTCCAGTTCATTCCTGGACTGAGGCGCAAGTGTGGGAAATCATCCGCAAGCACCGGGTAGCTGCCCATCCTGCCTACCACCTTGGCTGGGGTCGGACTTCGTGTCGAACTTGCATTTTCGGCAACTCCGATCAGTGGGCAACGATCCGCACGTACATGCCCGACGCATTCGAGCCGATCGCATCGTACGAGCGCCAGTTCAAGGTGACGATACATCGCACCCGGACGGTGAACGAGCAGGCAGATTTGGGTACCCCATACCCATGCACGTTCGAAATGCTGCAAATTGCTGAAAGCCGCGATTACCTCGGCCCGATCATCCTCCCAGAAGGCGAATGGAGGCTTCCGATTGGGGCCTTCAAGGACGGATGCGGCCCGACCTGATTTAACCTGCAAACAAACCCACGCCGCCCCTCCCGGGGCGGCCGTGCCATCAATTCGCTTGCCCGCCGGAAATGACGTTGCTACAATGCGTTTGTCGCTCTGTCGGCATATTTGTACCGCATCACCCCATCGCACGCTGCTCAACCGGCGCACCACCTCCCGAAATCTCCCACGTTGCGACTCAAGCTCGCTCGACGTTCCCACGCCATCTATCAGCTCATCGTTGTAACGACCGACGAGCCCTTGCTCAATCCTTTCATCGTCGCATTGCGGCATTGATTTGAACGCCTTCACAGGCCCCTTCAACAACCTCTACCTGGAATCAACCGGAGAAAGGATTTTTTTAAAAAGGCGGTACAAAATGAGCAAGAAAAAAGACCCTTGGTACTTCATCATCTTCGAACTAGCAACCCACTTCGTTGTGGGCATCTGCTGGTTCCTGGCCGTGATGCTACCTGCTGTCATCATCTACAAAACGAACGAGTGGCTGGCTGCATTCGGCATTAAAGGCATCACGATGTGGGTGCTGTACGTGCTGGAAACCATCCTGCTCTTGTTTGACTTTTACTGCGCTTGCAGGTACATTTATCGCAAGACTAAAGGCCATTAAGGAGTAGGACATGAGCGCCCTCATCCAGCACATCGCGAAAGTAGCTGTCGCAGACACCAAACTGTACTTCGAACCGTTTGTGGCTGTGTTCAAATTCATCAAGAATGACTTCAACCGTAGCCCGGTGAAGAACTGATGTTCTGACAAGATTCTGAGACTTTTGTCTCTGCGTGCGAACGGCCCTTCTCTTCGGAGTTGGGCCGTTTTCCTTTCCACTCACCTTCCTCCCGCTTCTCAGCGTCCAGCTGACAAGCCCTCTCGGGCACCTCCATTTTTCCCAGCCGCACAGCGGCATGAACTTGGAGATGCATATGCAAACCGTACAAACACCCCAAGGCATGATTACGCCTCGATCGGGGCTCCCCAGCAACAACACTGAACTGGACGACGAGCTGCTCGCCCTGGTCAGCGCAGCACGCCCCCGCTCAGCAACGATGGCGGCAGCACCTACAGCAGCGCCGGCACCTATGCCAGAGCCAGCACCAGTGCCGCAGCTGGCGCCAGAAGCAGCGGCAGTGCCGAAGTCCCGCAATCAAATCTTTACCGCATACCTGGAATTCGAACGTGAACTGAGCAGGATGTCAGACGATCAGGCCCACCTCCAAAAGTTACTTTTTGGGGAGGACTGGTCTACCATCGTCGATCGGCCAAGTACGCAAGGTATCTACCGCGTGGCCGAGCAAGCCATCACGAACCTGATCCAGATCGCTCAACACCGCTTCGCTCCGGCCGGCGTTGTTCTCGACATCAGCAAGCATGAAGTCCTGGAAGCGACTGGCATGACCCGCTGGAGCGAAGAATATCACCGGCCTAGCCGGCGGGGCGAACGAAGCGAAGTCGATTCGGCACCGCCTGTCGACCTGGACAAGCTGTGGAACTACCTCGAGGCAACCTACGGTGGGGATGCAGGCATTCAGCGAGCACATCGCCAGAATGCTAACTTCATCATCAAGGAACTCAGGCTGGACGGGGAGAGCGAGATGAAGCGCACTGCCAGTTCAGTGTCATGCTTCCGACGCATTTACGCCAGCAAGAAGGACTACGGCCGGGACATTGGTCGATACGACTTTGGCCATAGTTCGCGCGACTGGCTGGTCCAGCTTTTCAAGGGCCTGGCCTGTGCGTTCGAATGGACTGAGATGGATCAGCTGTCGATCGAACTGGCACCGGTCCGCCACGGAATCTGCAACTACGACTTCACTTTCAAGCCCCGCGATCGCCATAGCTTCACCGGGCTGGATATCGTATTTTTCAAAGAGCAGATGGAATTCAAGTGGTCACACGCAGCCGCTGAGAAACTGATGCTGTACCTCGGCACCTTCGGACAATCCTAACCCTTCAACCCGCATCGTTCGATGCGTTCCAAGCCCCTCGGGGCTTCCCTATCGATCGCCGATAGGCAAGCTCTACGCCTGCCAGATTACCCCGCCAGCTACTGGCACTGACAGGAGATTTCATGCAATCGCAATCGCAACAATGGTATGCACCCCTTCGCAATCTGGCCAGCCTCGGCAGTCTCCGCTCCAAGATCCGGCATATGGGAGATTTGGCGGAACAGCGCCGGCAGACTCTCTCGCAATACTTCACCCCCGATGACGTCGCATCCTGGATGTGGGCGTTCATCGGCAACCTCGACATCACCTCGATCCTCGACAACTCGATCGGCTCGGCACGCTTGCTGCAGTTTGCAGAACCGGGCAAGCACAAGATATTCGGCGTCGACGTGCACGCTCCAACGGTCGATGAAGTCAGGCGCGTAGTTTCCGAAGCTGGCTTCGAGTGCGAGATCCTTTGCGCTGGAATGGAAAACGTCCGACCAGTCGGCATGGATTGCGCGCTGATCAACCCGCCATTCAGCATCTCGCTGGAATCGGTTGGGCTCAAGGCTGAGGAAGGCTTCACGCGCATGGGCAGGCTTGGACCGGACACCACTGCTACCTCTGATGAGTACGCAGTGATTCAAGCCCTCAAGGCCGCTCGCGTCGTCGTGGCCCTGCTGCCGCGCTCCAGTGCCGACGCAATTCGTGCCGGCGCTGGTTGCTGGGCGTCGAAGAAAGTGCAAACGCGCCTCCGAGGGGTGTTCGACCTGCCGGCCGCAACCTTCAAGGAGGAAAATGCCAACGTCCTCACTTCAGTTGTGGTGTTCGGGGAAAGCGCCAACAAGCGCCTGCCCATGCACCGCGCGGTGGAATCTTTCGACGAGCCGGTACCGGACCTGGGCCTGCTCGATCCAGAGTTCAAGAAGACCCGCCCGGCCGACCTTCGCTACCAGCTTCTCGATGCGACGGAACCGACTATCACGCTGCCAGTTACGGGAAACCGTACCGTGCAGATCGCGCTCGATGGACGAAAAGTCCGACTGCGGTATTTCTGCGGCCTGACACAAGCCATGGTTGCAAACGATGTGCTCGACAAGCGAATCTATTCGACCGAGCATCACAGGCTTCCAAAAGGCGTCCAGTTCAACGGACAGGGAAAGCTGGACGTGGAAGCCTATCTACTCCAGGACGAGCCCATAGCCGCGTTTCAGGGCTTTGTGGAGGCAATCCGTGCAGCAGGCGGTGAACCGGTCGTGCAGCCTGGCGTTTTCGAGACGCTGGAACGCAAGGTCCGGCGCCACAGGAGGGCGGTCATGGCCATGAAGCACACGATCTACACGAAGGGTGCATCGAGCATGGCCAGCCTCGTCGGCGTTTCGAAGCGCACGCACAACGTCAATCCAACGAAGTGGCTTTCGCCTGTGATCCAAGCAGGCGAAGAGGTCGAGTTCACGCGGGCAGAGCAGGGCGGCTACGAGTACCAGAAGAACGGCAAAAGCTTCCTCATCAATACCGACGAGCTTGAGGCCAACTACGTGCTGCAGGGCGCCAGCGAAGGCTGGCAGATCGTGCACGAGGGTCTGCTGAAAGCGTATCCGCTCGAGGCAGCTCGGCTCCGCAAACGTGCAATCGATCTTGGTATTCACCACTGGCTGAGCTGGGATTTTCAGCTGGATGACTTGATCGAGCTAACCATGCAGCCCCATGGCGGAATCGCGGCATGGCAGCAGGCCTGCGGGAAAAGTCGATTAAACGCTGCGCTGATCCTGCTGTCGGGGGTGAAGCATGGCCTGATTGTCGTAGAGTCGCGCCTGATCGATGAGATGATCGGGCAGCTGGCACGCATCGGGATCGCAGGCGAAAAGGTATGCGTGATCGACGCTACAGCGAAGCTGTCGCAACTCAAACAGATCAACGTCATCTCGTATGAGCGGCTGCGCATGCTGGTCGATGAAACCGCCTCCAAGCGGCTGACGTACGCCCACAAGCTGCGACGCAAAATCGGCTTAGTATGCGCCGACGAAGGCGAACGCCTTGCCAACTTCGACAGCGACCAATCACGCGCGCTTTTTCAGCTCGCAGCACGCAAGCGATACATCTCAACAGGGACCCCGATCGCTAACTATCCGCGCGACATTCATGGGCTGCTGCTGTTCACCATCGGTGACGGCACGGCGGCCCAGCGGTACGGCTTCCGTCGAGGTTACGCAGAAAAATGGTGGATCTCGAGCATGCAGCACTCGTGCCGCGGCGTCGACAAGATCCGCGATGACTACCTGGTGGTCGAGTGGGTCACGCACGCATTTTCCGAGACGCTGCGCGAAGGTGCTAAGCGCGAGATACCGAAGATCGCGAACGTCGAGAAGTTCCGGGAATGGCTGGCGCCGCATGTCAAGCGCCGGCTCACCGCGGAGCCGGAAGTGGCTAAGCATATCCAGTTGCCGCCGGCAGTTTTCGAAACTGTGAACGTGGAGTGGGACAGCAAGCACCTCGCTTACTACCTGCAAGCCGCCGACGACTTCGCACAGTGGTACCGCGATCGCAGCGACAGCGAGAAGCGAAACAACTTGGCGGTCCTGCTGGCGAAGCTTCAAGCAGTCCAGATCGCCCTGAACATTCCGCAGCGCGGAGTCGAAGGCCTCGGGGCGTACACTGGGATGACTTCAAAGCAGCGTGCGGCGGTGGACTACCTGGTCGGGCTGTCTGCCGAAGGCAAGAAGGGACTGCTGTACTGCGAGAACCCGGACACCATTCGGCTCCTTCACAGGGAGCTGGCGGCCAGAGGAATCAAGTCGGTTCAGTTCCACGGTGGGATCAGCATCAAGCAACGCGTGAAGGCGAAGGACGAACAGTTCATCGCCGGCGACGCTGATCACCTGCTTGCCACAAAGAGCAGCGCCAAGGCCGGATATAACCTTCCCTGCACAGATGTTGTGATCTTCTACGATCGCTCCTGGAGTGCAAAGACAGAGGGTCAAGCGATGGCACGACCACGGCGAGTAGAGCGGAAAGAACCGGTCAAGGTGGTGTACTTCCATCTCGCCGGCTCGCTCGATATCTACCAAGACCAGATGGTCGCATTCAAGCAGGACAGCGCAGATGCGGGCCTCGACTGGGCAACACCAGTTAAAGAAGATGAGGAATTCCTGCACCTGTCGACCGTCCTGGCCAACTTCGTGGATGACCTCGCGAAGCTCAACAACCTTTCCGCGCACGAGATGCGGAAAATTCTGAAAGCAGCATAGGAGCAATATGGAAACTTCTACCGAAGCAAATGTCCACCTGGGCGAAGGCATCGTCGTCGTGCGCCGGAAAGGATCATCGTCGCCGGCGATCGCCAACGTCCTCGGCAGCGTGCCAACCGAAACTGGAACCCTGCTGTATCTGGATCGGTTGATTCACAAGCCATACGAAAGTGAACTCGGCGGCTACGCGATTAAGGGAGCAATCTCGAGCATCGTCATAGTGCCGAACGAACTGATCGCAGCTTGAAGCAAAAGCACAGAGGAGGCAGTCTGCCCCTCCGTGCATCGCTCGCACTTCGCGAGCCGAACTACACAAACAAAAAGGCCCACTCTCATGTTTGAGGGTGGGCCTTTTTTTTGCCTGTACGGCGAGTCGCCGCGAACGCCGGCGATGCGCGTTACACGGTCAAACCAACCAGCCGCACGTTCTTTGCGATCGGACCGCGCGTCGACGTCGCTGGGTCGAATTCAACCTCGGCGCCGGTCGCCGGTGGATCGCCTTTTACATAGTTCGCGTTGAAAAAGTAGTCATTGCCTTCGCGGTCCTTTATGAAGCCGAAGCCCTTCTCGACGTTGAAGAACTTGACCTTGCCTGCCTTGCGCGTTGAGTCCGCGGCAATCTGCTGCGCGGAGGCCTGGCTGCGAAGCGCCGCACGCTGCCCCACTTCGGCCCGGGCTGCCGCTGCCGCGCTCTGCACTGCCGCATCGAGCGCACCGATCGACTGCGCACGCTCTAAATCCCGGTGCGCGGTCGGCGTCGCGACACTACTTTGATCTGCTGCGAACGCCTTGAGGCGGTCCGCCATGCTCTTAGCGACGCCATCGGCCGAAGCCATAGCAATGATGCTGCGGCGGCCGTCCTTGCCGAAGACAACCGACACGATATCCGTGACCCAAACGCGAAGCGTCGCATCCTCGATGCGGGTAAGCGTCGAACTGGATTGGGTATGGCCCTTGAACTGGTTGCCGATTGCGATCTTGCTGGTTTGGTAGGTACCACTGGTTTCGATCCAGTAGATTCGGGACTTGAACTGCATGCGCGACCACAAAAGATGGGCGGTCTTGTGGCATAACACCACGACCAGGCACAGCGCAACTACCACGAGCATGACGCGGCTGATTTGCATGCGCTGCATCGTCTCGAAGTTCGACGCGTAGTAGGCAGCGATCGAGCTAGCGGCGGCCGCACAGATCACACCCCAGGCGCCCAGCGCCAGCAGCAGGCGGGAAGAAGTTACTTTTACTGCCTCGCCCCAGGTGCGGAACTGCGTGGTGCTGGTTGGCACGGGCTGCGTTTCCTCAACGATGTAGCCGCCGAACGATCCGCGCTCGCCTTCCGATACATCAGGCGGGATATTGGCATAAGCACGGTTCGGAATCGAGCGCTCCCAAGACGACTGAAAATCGCGGCTGATGGTCGTCCAGAGCTGCGCTGGCGCGCAGTTCATAGCGATCGTGGTCTGCTCGCACGAAACGTCCGTATGCGAAGCGCGGTCGAGGCGGGCAGTGAGTGCAAAGAAGAACAGCAACGAGGCGATCAGCGAGCCGACCAACAGGAGGGCAGGGGCGATCCACATAGGCGGGATGGATAGCGCCGGCAGCACGCGAGGGATGACCACTGGCGCCATGATCGAGAAGAACACCAGGCCGACCAGTTTCCACAATGCTCCATTCGCGGTGCTGGCCTGCGCCTGTGCATCGGGCGTGGCGTCCATGCTGAGGCGATCTTGCTGCATGAACGGAGTCAAAAGCGACAGGCCCGACATAGGCAGGAAAAGCCAACTTGCCACACCTTCGTGCGGAGTGCCGGCGAACACGAAGTACGACACGGTCAACGACAGCAGCAATGCCGCCATCGACAGCAGCGAGTGGAAGTGCAGAACAGCCGCGGCCTGGATCGGCGTGGGCGACGTGATCAGGTCTTTGACCAGCGAGTAGAGGACGCCGTTGAGCGCACCCTTCGGCTCAGGGAAATCCAGAGCACGGTGGCGCATCGTGTCGAGCAGTTCTTCGGTACCCACTCCCACGCCACATGCTTTTACGGGAAGCTCACCCGCAAGCCCGTTGGGGAATTTTCTACCGAGCCAAAACCGGACTTGAGACAGGGCCTTGATCAGCATCTTCACCGACACGCCACCCAGCACCATCGCCAGTCCCAGGGTAACGGCGGCGAGGGTGTCGCTCTGTGTTTGGAAAAGCTGCTTCGCAGTCAGGGTAACGTGGATTGCGCCGACCATCAGAATGGCGGCCGTCACGAACATGAACGTGTTGGTGAACTTGAATGGGTTGGGAAAATCGTTGAGCAGACTGTCCGCGCTGTTGAATTCGTAACTCATGGTATGGTCTTTCAGTGGTTGGTACTATCACCATTAGACCACTGAAATTCCACAGTGCAACTTCGTTTTTATCCGATCTTCGCCAACATTCTTCCAATCGCGGCTTCGCGCGTGGTGTCGTTCGCGACGAACACACACCGCCTGGATCGGCGCAGGGCGGAAATTAAACCGGGAAGGGCAGCTTCCCGTTCGGAATGCAGGCCCGGTGTCCAAACGCGCTTCGTGGTCTCGCTACGGCGCTCTAGTCGCTGCTGGCGCAACTGGGCTGGCGTCCAGATGACGCAAAATATCGTGTCTGCTGGTAGGAGGTCGATGTGCTCGACGCAGGACGGGAAGCCATCGAGGATCGCCTTGGGCGGCTTGGTGGCGTACTCGACTAGTTTCCTTGCCGTCGACGTGCTCAACGCAGTGCCGGCGCGTTCGCGCCGCATCGCCATCATCAGCGCAGCCGGAACGTCTGAGGGGAATTGCCCTGCCTGCGCCAGCCGACGAAGCATCCCGACGCTGGCGTGCTGAAAGCCATGCGCGATCATGTCGGCTCCGATCGTGGACTTGCCGCTACCATGCCGGCCCAAGAGGCAAAGGAGGGTCATCTACCCACCTATTTCTTCAAGCGCTCGCCAGCCAGAACCATGGACTCGCGAGCGGAAGTAAGGTGCGTGGTTGCCAGTGCAAGTTCCGGCTCCAGCTCAGGGAAGCTTTTCAGCACCCGCCTGATCGAACTGACGCATTCCTTGATGTTGTCCTGACCATCGGCCAGGTGTTCTTTAGCGACGTCTGCGCCGATGGGGCTAGCCATTTTGTTCTTCCTGCTTTTTTATAGTGGTACTGGGATTTAAAGATTGCTTGATTGCGGTGCCGATCTGCTCAATGACCGAGAGCGCCATACCTATCGTCTGGATCGTGTCGGTCGTAGCCAGCACGCAAACCAATCCAAGAGCGAAGATACCTGCGCGAAGCCCGAGCATCTTTGGCGACCGGCGCCGGCGGCGCCCGAACTTCATTTGGCATCACCAATCAGTTGGACATCTACCTTAGCGGTATCGGGTTGCTTCTCACCTAGGCCGACAGCTGCCGGCGACGGTTTCGCCTCGCTCATCAGGACCACGCTTACGAGGCTTTTTGACTCTTCGCTGGACTGGGGTTTCGGTCGGGCCGCGGGCCGCGCTTCTGGAAGCGGGAGCGCCGGCCCAATAGGCTCGGGCATTGGCGTGAACCGTGGGGGAGCAGGCGCAACAAAGGCTGTGGGTGCGCCTGGCGCAGCGCCATCAACCATGGCCGGCGAGGAAACTGGCCGATTGTCGAGCTGGACTTGAAGCACATAGAGATCGCGCTTGAGCAGCGCAATATCGGCTTTCGAGTGGCTCACCGTGTCCAAAACGTCGCGAACTTGCCGATAGCACTCGTTCGTCACCAATACGAGCGCGACGATCGCCGCAGCACCAGCTGCGCGTGGCAATAACCGCTCTTTGTTCACGACCCCTCCTTTTCTGATGACGGGACTGTACCAGCGGAGCTAAAAATTGCCACAGCGAAATGTCACACAAATTTAGTCTGAATCGAGGTCGCGCCCTCTGTCACGGGTATGGCGGCAAGCCGACAGACTGAATTCCTGCGAAAAATCGTGGGGGTTTCGTCGCTGGAAGGTATGAAAGGCACGGCAGCATGTTGCTTCCGAACACTTTTTTACCCCGAGGCACACATGGACATCGCTGAAAATGGATTGAGCAGTACCGAAGCACGCAACACGATCGCCGAACTCGACATGGCGTCGAACATGGCTGAACAGGCACTGGACGATACCCGCCCTGCGCCGGCTGCGAACACCGTCGACGAGCAGGTGCTGGGCGCCGTGTCGGCCGCCAACGTCGACATCCTGCGCAACAAGGCACGTCGCCAGCGTGAAAAGGGTATCGAGAACCTGGCCCGCCGCCACGAAGGTGTCGCGTCGCTCATCACCCGCGCCGAACTGAAAGAACGTGTCGTCGCCTCGGCGTTCGAGCGCTACTTCGCCACCATCGAGACCGGCATCCACGTCATCCACAAGAGCGGCGCCATGTTCGTCGGCGAAGCAGCCGCAGCGAAGCTGGAGCAGTCGATTGTCGATCGCATCGCCAGCATGGAAGAGCGCATCGACGGTGAGCTCGCCCGCATCCGCGTTTCGCTGGCGGTGCACGAATCGCGCGCTGACTGGATCAAGCCGACCTACACCCGGGCCGCGGCCGACCATGAAGTCCAGCTGCGCACCCGCCTGGCCAACCGCGTCCTGCAGGTCTTCCGCAAGCAGGACGAATTCGTCGTCGTGCTGAACCAGCTCTGCTGGAACGACGAAGCCGAGAGCGACGCCATCGAGATGGAAGAACTCAACATCAAGAAGGAAATGCGCGGTCTGGCGCAATTCATCAGCCGCACGCTGCGCGGCATGCGTAACAAAGTCCAGCCGAAGGAAACCACGGCGGACGCCTCGCAAGACAACGACGGCGCACCTGCGAGCGAGAAGCTGGCAGCGTGAACGACATTCTTTCGGAACTCAACCCCCAGCAGCGCGAGGTAGCGCTGCATGTGGGTCATTGTCTTTCGATTGCATGTCCGGGGTCAGGCAAGACAAAGATGCTGGCAACGAAAGCCGCAACGCTTCTGAACGAAGGCGAGAAGGTCTGCGCCGTGACGTTTACCCGCGATGCTGCCCTCGAGCTGCGCGAGCGCACGATGAAGCTTGCCGACCCTCGCACCAAAGCCAACCTCCTGGTTGGCACGTTTCATAGCGTGTGCATGCTCATGGCATCGCCACGCAAGCACAAAGGAGAATTTGGGCGGGCGATCCTGCAAAAGATGCAGTCCCCGTTCACGGCGCCGTGGAACCTTGTAAAAGAGGGTGTCCGCATAGGCTACGTGATCCGAGCGATCCGCGAGAGCGGCTTGAAGATCCAGGCGCGTGACGCCACTCCAATAATTGAGCTGGCCAAAGAGGCCGGCAGCATCCCTGAGAGCCTTGACCCTGAGCTTCAGGAGATGGTGCGTATCTACATCAAGCTGATGGAAGAAGCGCACGTCATCGATTTCCAGGACATTATCCTCAAGACCAACCTGGCGCTGCGCGACAAGTCGATGTCGCCTCTGCCCGTCGACCATCTGCTGGTCGATGAATATCAAGATACCGACAAGGCCCAGTACGAGTGGACGGCGCATCACGGCCGCGCCGGCGTGGCGCTGACAGTCGTTGGCGACGACGACCAGTCCATCTACGCGTTCCGCCGCGCCTTGGGCTACTCCGGCATGGAGCGCTTCGCCAAAGAGTTCGGCGCCCTGCAAGTACAGCTCGGCATCAACTACCGGTGCCGGTCTGAGATTCTGGGGGCCGCAGAGACGCTCATCAGCCGCAACACTGAACGAATTCAGAAGCGCCTTTTTGCCCAGAAGGGGGAGGGCGGAGTGGTCACGTGGGAACGCTTCAAGGACGCCTCTACCGAGTATGCAGCGGTCGCCGAGGAAGCCGCCGGCGCCCTGGCCGAAGGGGCGTCGTTCGCTGTCATCTCGCGTACCAACGACGAGTTGACCCTGCTGCAGGCGGCCATGCACACCCGCGGCGTCCCGCACCGCAAAACGGACGGACGAAGCATTTTCGACTGCCCAGAGGTGCAGGTCTATGCCGCACTGCTTCGTTCGCTCATCAAACCAGCGAGCAACGACCTGGATCAGGTACTCGCATGGGCGGGTATGGATAGCGAAGACGCCGGCAAGATTCGCAGGCTGTTCGGGACGAGCATCATCATCGGCAGCAAAGAAGACTTCCAGAACGCCGGCATCTCGGAGCGGGGCATTGACATCTGGCGCACATTCGCCAAGCGGCACGCTGCATGGACAGCTCAAAAGCAGCAAGGCCACCTGGCCACCGTCAACTACGGCGTCTACGAGTGGCTCGGGGAGACGCTGCAAAAGCCGCACAACCCGGCTGTGCTCGACGCTGCGCACCAGATGTACGAAGTGGACGGGTCAACGCTTGAGGATCACCTTGCCAAGATGCGATCGCGGGAATTGAGCCAGAGTCAAGCTGACAAGAAGGAAGCCGAGGACCAGGACGCCGGACCAGTGGCCATGCTCACGACTGCGCACGGCTCCAAGGGGCTTGAATTTGATCGTGTCTGGATTGTAGGTCTGCAGGCCGGGTCGTTCCCATCCGAGAAAAGCTCGCTAGAAGAAGAACGCCGGTTGATGTTCGTGGCAATGACTCGAGCCCGCGAGGCGTTGTTCATCTCGGGTACGAAAGACAAGAAACCGAGCATGTTCGTCATTGAGGCTGGCATCGCAACCAGCTAAAACAGGGTTCAATTCTTGCAGGCCGTTTTCGATTTTCTTTTTTAGTTCAGACACTTACATAAAAACACCGATGGACACCGTGTCCATCGGAAATTTTCCTGCGGCAACAAATAGCCTCGAAAATTGCCGTGCTTTTGCGAAATCGCAACTCGGCATGTACACCACAATCTAGCGATGCTGAAAACCGAAGAAATTCAAGCCGTCCTCTCTGACCAACTTCGGCCGGTCAAGCCCTACATGGATCGGAAGGACGTAACGGAGTTGATGATTAACCCTGGCGGCCACGTGTACGTGGAAGCCAAGGGCATCATCACCTATGAAGGCCAGCTTCTCACGTCAACCGCGATCGACATGGCGCTGACGGCGGTGGCCAAGTTCGTAGGGCAGGATGCTCTCGCGGGTTCCAAGTCGGCACTCGTTGGCGCCAGTATCGACGACATGCGTATCGCTGGCGCGAAAGCGCCAACGTGCCCGGATGGTTCATTCCTGACCATTCGAAAGCACCAGGACAAGGGCGACCGCCCGACGCTTGAGCGACTGATTGAAATGGAAGCACTTACCGCAGCGCAGGCTGAAAAGTTAGTTTCGCTCGTCGTTGACCAGCGCCTGAATTGCATCGTGGCCGGCGCTACTGGCTCCGGCAAGACCACGCTGCTCAACGCGCTTTTGAGCCGCATTCCAGCCAGCGAGCGCCTTATCACGATCGAAGACTCGCGTGAAATGCAGCTGGCCGTGCCGAACGTGATCAACCTGCTGTCGAACCCGTCGAACAACATTCACGCCCGGGACCTCGTGCAGCTCGCGATGCGGCTCCGCCCTGATCGCCTCATTCTAGGCGAGACACGCGGCCATGAGACCTATGACCTGATCAGGGCATTCAACTCTGGCCACCCTGGCTCTGTATCGACCATCCACGCTGACTCGGCTGAGCAGGCGCTGGATGCGCTGGAAATGCTTTACCAGATGAGCCTGCCGCCGAACGCCTCAATGCCGCCGGAGCTCGTCAGGAGATACATCGCCAAGTCCGTCCACCTCGTGGTGTTCGCGGGCCGGCGCAATGTCCCACAAGGGAACGTCATCAACGTGGTTCGACGCATCGAACAAATTTGCTTAGTTAAGGGAGTGGAAAATGGAGAGTATGTTTTTGAAGATGTCGCGTAAGGTAAAAAAGCACCACGCGTTCCTGTCGCATGCGTATCAGAACATGCCGCACAAAGCCAAGGCCGCCGTGAAGACCGTCGCCGTTGGCGCGGTGATGATGACGCCGCAACTGGCGTTCGCTGCCGGCGCCACTGACTTCTTCTGCTACATCTCGGAATACTTCAAGAGCATCGTCGGCGGCGCTGCGCTGGTCGCGCTTCTGATGTGGGCCATCGAGCACATCTTCGGGGTGGCCAAGCTCCACGACGTCGTGATCAAGGTCGGTATCGCCGCCGCTATCGTCATCGGCGCCACCACGATCATCGCCAAGTCCGGCCTCACGCCGCCAGGCTGCGGGCTGGCACTGGGCCTGTGAGGGTCTCGGTAGTAAATAGGGCGCTGCTGGCGCCCCGCCTGAACAACGGCGTCACTAACAAGGCTCTCGGGCTTTGTTGGGGGCCTGGCGCATTCGTCGCCTTCCTCCTGGCGTCCGAGGTCGGCATTTGGTGGGCGGCGATCCCCCTAGTCATCTCTGCCGCCATCCATGCTGCCCTTAGCTGGGCGTTCAAGAAAGACCCGCGGATTTTTTCCATGTACACGCAGTACGCGATCATGGCGAAGCGGTACCACCCCGATTCCCGGGAAAAGCTCCCTGCACCATTCGAGCGGCCACACAAGGTCGCTCGCGGTCTGCGAATGTAAATATGCTGAAAATTAGATTTCGTGAAGAGGACGGAGCTGACGTCCACCCGCTGCAGGCGCTGTGCCCGTGGCTCAATCACGTAACGCCTGGACTGGTCTTGAACAAGGACGGTTCGCTGCTCGCGGCGTTCGAATACCGCGGCGTCGATCCTGACGATCTGTTCGACGCTCAGGTCGACTCGTACACCGAACAGATGCAGAAAGTGTTCTCCCGGCTCGATAGTCGCGTGACCGCGTGGTGGATCGTGGACAAGCGCCGCGATCCAAGCTACGTGCCAGGCGACTTCCAGAACCAGACCGCCGCCGATCTGGACGAAATCTATTCCGAGCGCTTCAAGAGCGGCATGCATTTTTCGACCCGCTACACGCTATACCTGCTCTACACCGGAAGCACAGGCAGCGACAAGTTCTTCGACCGGGTTGCACGCATCCAGTCGGAAAAGGGCGTCGCCGTGGCGGCCGCGCTCATGGGAGCACTCAAGGAATCCCTCTCGGGCCGAAAAGCGTTTGCGCGCGATGTCGGCACGCTGCGCGATAACATCATTTCGTTTGAGCGCACGATTGCCGGTTTCATCAACGCAGCGCCGATCAAGATGAAGCGGCTCGAGGCCGACGATTTCACGTCGGCGCTCGGCGCCGTACTCAATCGCGCCAGCAACGCGACGCGCATGAAAAAGCCGGAAAGCGCAATGCTCGACGCCTACCTGCCGCGCAACTATGTCGCGGCCGGCCCAGACCTGATCAAATTCGAAGGCAGCCAGCGTTCCACCTTTGTCGGCGTGGTCGGCATCAAGGGCTGGCCACCGTCGACCTCGCCGATGCTCTTCGAAACACTGGCGGCGATGGACATGGAAATGACGATCTGCCAAATTGTCCGGTTCCTTGACGCTGGCGAGAGTGCCGCGACGATCAATCCGGCCATCGAGTATTACCATCTGACCCAGTACGGCCTGATCACGCACGCGATCGCGAAAGCCAGTGGCAGCGAGCCAGAGGCGAAGCCCGGAAAAGAATCGATGCTGTACGCCTGTAAAGAGGCGCAGGAGCGTATTGGCGCCGAAGGCGTCACCTACGCCTACATGGCCATGTCGGTCTTCGTCTATGGCGACACGAAGGGCGAACTCAAGCGCAGCTGTGACCGCGTTATCACGAACCTCGAAAACAACGGCTTCACAGCCGATCGCGAGCGCATCAACGCGATGCCAGCCTTTGCCGCGCTGCTGCCTGGCCAATGGGCCACTCAGTCGCGCTACGACTTAGTGTCGGTCGAGAACGTGGCCGACGCGTGCCCTATCTACACGATGGACGAGGGCCGGCGTGAGCACGCCTTTTTCTCGAAACAGGTGTTCCGCAAGCCAGTGCCGCAGCTGGCCGTTTTCGGCAACCGGTACGGTGGCCGCTTCAACTTTAGCTCGCACGTCGACCAGGTGGGCCACATGCTCATCATCGCCCCGACAGGCAGCGGAAAATCGACTTTCGTGAACTTCTGCCTCTCGCAGTTCCAGCGCTACGGCAGTGACGTTCGCACGATCGTTTTCGACCGCAATCGAAGCTGCGAAGTCGTGACGAAGCTGCACGGAGGCCAGCACATCGATCTCAAGAAGCGTAGCACGCGCCTGAACCCTCTGGCCATGATGCGCGACGGTACCGACGATGGGCGAACCTGGGTGCGCGAATTCATCCTCAGGCGTTTTGCCGAGGGCGGCTTTATCGCCGACACCGACGACCGCCAGAATCTGGACATGGCGCTCCAGCAGCTCGCAGACGGCGACGGGCCAGTCAGCATGAGCAAACTTGCGGTGCTCGTATCCAAGCGGCTTGAGGCGCAGCTTGCAGAGTGGCTGCAAGGGCGGCCATACGGAATGTTCGACAACGAAGAAGATGACCTTTCGCTGTCGAACTGGACGACCATCGAGATGGCGTCGATCCTTTCGGTCGACCGCATTGCCCGCGCGTTCATCGACCTCGTGTTCCGCAAGATCTTTACCCAACTCGATGGCAGGCCGACCTTCATCTACATCGAGGAAGCCTCATTCCTGGTGAACGACCCACGCTTCGCGCCGATGATCGCGGAGTGGCTCAAGGCCATCCGGTCGCGAAACGGCTTCTTGTGGATGACGATTCAGTCGCCCGAATCGGTCACGAACGCTGAGATGTCGGCAACGATCCTGGACAACATTTTCTCGTTCCTGCTGCTCCACAACAAAAAAATCGAGTCGCACCGACACCACTACCGCGACAACTTCGGCTTCGAGGATCATCAAATCGACATGATCGCCGCGCTGCAGCCGAAGCGCGACTACCTGCTGATCCAGGACGGTCACGCCCGTGTGATGACCACTGAGTTCACGCCGGCAGCGCTCGCATATCTCCGCTCCGAGAAGGCGGTCCTGAATGTCTTCGACAAACACGAGGCCTCCAACGAGCCGGAGTGGAAGCGCGACTATCTCAACGAAGTTCGTTCGATGTAACTACAGCCAAAGGGAGAGCTTGATGAACATGAAAAAATATTGGAAGCACATCGTCCTCGGCGTAGCCGCCTGCACCATGAGCTTATCGGCCTCGGCGATTTTCGGTAGCGGCGTCGTCTGGGACCCGACCAACTGGATCCAGAATAACTCGCAGGCCATTGCCGGGGTCCAGACCGAGATCAATACAGCCAGGTCCTTGATCCAGCAAACCCAGACTGCGATCGCCATGGCGCAGTCAGTCAAAGGCATCGCTGACATGGACGGCCTCGCGCAAGTGCAAGAGGCATTGAAGCTGTACAAGGAATTGCAGTCGGTGGACAGCCGCCTCGAGAAAGACTTCCAACAGTCAGCGGAACTTACCGAGCGAGTAACGGCAAAGTACGGCGCTTCTGACATGTCATGGGAAGAGTATGTGAACTCTCGCAACCAGCTCGAGCGCCAGCAACGGGATTCGTCTGCCGCACGCTATCGCGCCATCAACGCATCGATCGAACAGACCTCGCGCCAACGGCAGGCGATCGTCAACAGGCTCGGCAGCGTGCAGGGCCAGACCGAAGCGATGCAAACGCTGGGTGCGGCTATCGACGTTCTGATCGGGCAAAACCAGCAAATTATTTCAATCCTGGCAGCCAACAACAAAGTCGCGGAAACGAGGCAGGACCTCGAGACGGCAAAATCAGTTAAAAGCGACAAGGAAGCTGCAAAAGTGGTCAACAGCTACCAGCAACGCATGCGCGACGCCGCCAACAAATACTGATCACTGCCGCACGCACCCAACAACTTACGCCTTGCGATAACAAGATGAATTTCCTCAAAACGATCGTCCTCGCTTTCCTCTTCGCGCTGATGACGATGCAAGGCGCGAGTGCGGCCGAGCCAGCCCCGGAACAACCAGTGGAGGCAGGCGGCTTCTTCGAAAAGATGGACGGAGCAGTTCGCGTGGTTGGGCAACGGGCGGGGCGGGATCTCAGCGAGACATTGTCGGCCTCCGGATACGCAATCGCTGCGACCATGACTCCGACCGCACTGAACATCGCTGGCGCCCTGGGTGTCGTCTACCTGCTTTACGAGGTGATGCAGTTCCTAAGTGGCCGGACGAAGTCGATGCTGCAGGTGCTGTTCGACGTCGGCATTCCATGTTTATTCGCGGCCGCGTTTATTTCGCAGTACGCCAGGTTGCTACCTATGTTCGAAGGCTTCCTCGACGTCTTCCGCAATCTGGCGGGCGGTCTCTCAGGCGGCTCAAGCGACCCGTTCACGGGCATCTTGAACGTGTACACCGCTGTCATCGGCAAGATCACCGATGCAGTACAAGCGGCGTTCACCGCCGCTCGGGGCGCGATGAACATTTCAGATGGCCCTACTAAGTTCATGGTGACGCTGGTCGACCTGCTGCTTACTGTGTTCTTCGCCCTTGCGATTCTGGTCCTGCTGCTCATTGGCGTTGCCGAGGTCCTTGGCCTGCTGCTGATTGGCCCGTTCCTTTTCGCCGTGGGCGTGGCATTTGGCCCAATCATGATCGCCGGGCTGGTTACGCCGTGGACACGCGACTATTTTACGAAATGGTTGCAATTTCTCGTCATTTCTGCGGGGCTTACCGGCGTAATTAACGTTATCTTCACTATCGCCAAGCAGCTAATGGATAAGGTAGCGGTTGCGAACGATACCGGCGAGGCAACAGCGGTTGGCCTGATGATCGTCGCGATTCTGATCCTCACAATTAACAGCATGATCAGCCAAGCGCCAAGCATCGCCAGCGCACTGTTCCCAGGTCATGTGGGGGTATCGAAGAGTACTGGCGGGGCAGTTGCTTCCGCAGGGAAGAAGGCCGCGACCGGCATGCAGAACGGCGCCAAAGGAGTGCGCGGCACCATGAACGGCGTGATCGGAGCTGGCCAGAAGAGTGTTCAGTTCGCAAAGTCGAGAATGGCAGGCAGCAAGTCAACACCATAAAGGAAAGTTCGAACACATGAAGTTGAAGAAATTGAAGCTCGCATTCGTGACCTGCAGCATCGCTGCCATGATGGCCGCGTGTTCCACGCCGGCGCCTACCGCGGTAATCGGTTTCAACTACGAGATCGACAATGCCAAAGCAAACGGCATTGTCCAGGTGTTCGATCTGAGTGGGAATACTGTTGTCCAAGTTCGGGGCTTGAACCCGAAGAAAACGCAGTTCCTCGACGCGAAGAACACCCCGATCGCGTTCAAGGTCGTTGGTGAAAACGTCGTCCTCTCTGGCATGTTTTCAAGCTTTACTGTATCGACTGCTACAGCAGCATCGCGTGTAGTCCGCAAACCCACTGCGCCGCTGTCGGAGCCGGTAGTGGCGGCAGCGCAGCCGACTACCGAACAGGTCAGCGCCGCGGCAAATACTGACGCTGCTATCGTGGCCGAGATCGCACGCATGCGAAAAGAACTATCGGAGCTTAAGGCCATTCTCGCGGCGGCCAGCGCAAGCGACGCAGCACCAAGTGCGCCTGCAGTTGCAGTTGCAGAAGTCGGAGCAGGGCAGGGCGCAACCGTAGAGCCCAGCATGGTGATCGTCTCGTTCGCAAACAACAGCCGGCAGTTCAATCCAGGCCAGGAGCAGCGCGAACGCCTGCTCGCGCTGTCGCAGAATGCCGAGCATATTTCGGTCAGGGGTTTCACGGACAGCGAATTCGCAACCCGGGGAAGCGTGGCCCTGGCGAAAGCACGCGCCGAAGCCGCGAAACGCTACCTCGTATCGATGGGCGTCTCGCCAACCAAGATCGTCGTCGGATTCGATGGCGCTGGCAAGTTCATTGCCGAAAACCGTTCGCCGGCGGGCCGAGCAGCCAACCGACGGGTCGAAATCGGCGGCAGCTGATCGACAGCAGGAATGTGCGCTACCCGCTGCGGCGGGGTTTTTTTTTGAGTGCGAATCGCGTCAATTTCTTCTAACTACTCACGGCTTGTCGGCTGGAAACATTAGAGAAAATGACGGGATGAAAAAGCCTACTCCCCCCACAAAGCAATCGTCTTCTGGCGCGCAGCCGCCTGACTTCGCACCTGGCCCGCTTTCGAAGGACACGACGCTGGAACACTTCGAGCGCGGGGCTCGACCATCGCTTGAACGCAATCGGTGGTTCCTGATTGCTCTCATCCTTGCGACCGGACATGTATTCAACGGCATCGGATGGAACTTCGCATTGCCGTTGAAAACCATCGAGACGTTCCAGGTGAACAGAGCCGAGGGCGGCCGCCTTGTCGCAGATGGCACTCCGGTCGGCGCCTGGGTTCCGGACAGCGAGTCGATTATGTACTTCCTGAACCAGTGGGCAACGAACGTGTTCGTGGTGGATCGAGCAAATATTGAGGGCACGCTGACCGCAGCCGGCGAGCGTGTAACTGGTGCGGCAAAGGCACAGCTCGGCGAAATGCGACGCAAGGACAACCCGCTCGTCGCCCTGCGCGACTATCCGCAGTACAGCCGCGGCTACGAGTTCATCACCTTGAACTTCGTTAAAGACGACGTTGCGCTGCTGCGCTTCCGCACCATCGAGCGTCTTTCTCCAGAGTCGAGGCCGAAGATCGTCACCTACGCGATGACGATTTCGTTCACGCGAGTGAAGCCGACGACACGCGCCGAAGTGATGAAGAACCCCGCTGGCCTGTTCGTTACCAACTTCAACCTCACCGAGGAATCCGTTTCACAATGAAGCTCAATATGATTGCCGCGTGCGTGGCGTTGATGATCCCTGCTGCTGCGCTGGCAGCGGCACCGAAGACGGTCACAGTGGACGTGGCGGCTCAAGCTATCCCCGCCCCGAAAGAAAATCGGATCGTTCGCTACACCTATTCGCCCGACGTAATCTTCCGTGTTCTATCGGTACCCAACCTTACCACTCACCTCGAGCTGGGAGAGGACGAGGGCGTGAAGGAGACTCCGGCCATCGGCGACCAGGCACAATGGATGGTCACAGGTGGCCCACGCCACCTGTTCATCAAGCCGCTGCGCTTCGACCTGGAGACCTCGCTCACGGTCGTCACCAACAAACGCACCTATCAGTTCCAGCTGATTTCCGGCAGGTCAGCTGGCTCGCAGGTCTTCCAAAAAGTTAGTTTTCTTTATCCCGACCGCGAGATGGAAGTAAAACTGCGTAAGGAAACGGAAACCGCCGTTGCCGAGGCCGAACAGAATCGACTGGCAGGTCAGGTCGTCGCCTCCAATGTCGATCCTGCCTCGCTGGACTTCAGCTTCAAGATCGAGGGCGAAGCCGCCTTCAAGCCGACCGCGGTGTATACGAACGGTAAGTTCACGTTCCTGGTAATGCCAAACAGCCAAGACAGCCCGGCCATCTTCCTGCTTGACGATGAAGACAACCCATCGCTCATCAATTACCAGGTCAAGTCCAACATGATTGTCGTCGAGCGCGTTGCAGCGAAGCTGCTGCTCAAACTCGGCAGTGCCGAAGTGAAGATCAGCAAGCGCGGCCCGGTCGAGCCCAAGCGGAGGCGTTAACGCAATGGCGAAAGATCCATTCTCGAGTCTCCCTGAAATCGACCCCGCCGACCAGGTTGAGCACGGCGCTGCGGTAGCGCCAGATCACGTTGACGTAGCTGCCGACGTTACCGCCGGCACACCGCCGCGCACGCTGCTCCAGGGCGCCCAGAAATGGGCAGTGCCGGTGATTGGCGTGGCCCTTGGCATCTGGCTTTTCCTACCTGACGACCAGTCGCCCACACGTCGGCCCGCCAGTGCGCCCGTGGAGGTCGATACCACTCGCCAGGCCGATGAAACGGCCGCAATGATGAAGGACATGCGCGAGCAAGCCGCGAAGAAACCGCCTATCGTAGTTCCGGTAATGCCGGGATCCCAACCGGTCGCTGCAGCTGGTCAAGCAACCGCAGGTACCCCAGTTGCTCCGCAATCGAGTGCAGGCGCTGGAGCGACTGCGACGGGCGGCTACACGCCCCCATCCGCACGGCCTCCACTTCCTCCCGGCTACGGCGGCGTCGCAGGAGCGCCCACGCCAATGCCAGTTGGGGAGGTCGACGAAAAGGCGGCAGAACGTGCGGCCCAAGCCTATGCGGCAGCGGTCGCGCGGCAAGAGGAAATCCGTGCGTCCGCGATCGAGGTTACGAAAGTTAAGCTGCTTGGCCAATCAAGTAGCGGCACCGCTGCACAACCGGGCGCACTGGCAAACCTGCAATCCGATTTGGCCGAGGCCGAGAGGGCAGCAGCAGTCCGCTCGCAAGAAGCAATGCAGGAACGCCTCCTGGCAGCGATAAACCCGAAAGAGCCGGTCAGAAGCAAAGGCGCGAACGACGAATTCCTCGCGACCAATGCTGCCGCGGCAGCGAATGCACCGCAGCTCATCCGCCAGATGGCACCGCAAGCACCGGTGGTCGTGAACGAAGGCCATGTGATCCGCGCCGTACTCATGACCCGAATCAACAGCGACCTCCCGGGGCGCATCTTGGCCCGTGTGACGGCCGACGTGTACGACAGCCAGCAACGCCACATCGTCATCCCAAAAGGAAGCCAGCTGATCGGCACGTACAGCAGCCAGATCGTCGTGGGGCAGGAGCGCCTGCTGATGGCGATGAACCGGTTGATCCTTCCGAACGGCAGCTGGATATCGCTTTCCGGCGCTGGCGCATCCGACATGGCCGGCACCTCCGGCGTACGCGCGGACGTGAACAACCATTTCTGGAAAATGTTCGGCAGCAGCCTGGTGCTGGGCGCGTCGACGCTTCTGCTCCCTCGGGAAGATACCACTGTCACCACACTGCAAAGCGCCGCTGGAAACGCCACCCCTGGAACTGCAGGATCAGTCTTCGCAACGGCCCTTAACGACGTGCTGAAGACCCTGCTGGAGCGCAACAGACAGATCTCCCCGACGCTCGGCGTGCAAGAAGGCGAAGAGTTCATTTTCATGGTCGCTCATGACATGGCCATGGTGCCATACCGCCCCTAACCTGATGGACACGGCGTCCATCGGGAAATATGTGCAAGCCATTGATCCGTATAGGAATTCGCAAAACGCAGTGCAAAACGCGAACCCTGTTTTTGCAGTCTGCGCTCTGCGTGCGCAAATCCTGAGATAAATCGCCGACTAATTGACGCTTGGCAACAACTGTCGTGACTGACAATTAGCCGTACAACCCAATGCCCAAAATGAAACCAACTCTTCTCTTCGCCTTCGTCGCGCTCGCAATGACTTCGTGGTCTTCCGCTGCTGCGGCCACACCCGATCGCAGCTATTACGTGACAGAGCTGGCGCCCCAGCAAAAGTTCGACGTGTATAACGACGGCCGAAACACGTATCTCGAGTCGATTCCCGGCCTGGTCGTTACCGGCGCTACTGCAGATGGGGAACGATACATCGTGAACGGGGTGCCGCAGCAGATCCGTGGCTTCATGAACGGCAAGCCGATCACGGTCGTACGCGGCACGCCGCCGGTGCCGAAACCGGTTGCGCCCGATCCGGCTGTGGTGAACGCTCAGATCAAGCAGCTGACCGACAAGCTCGACGCGCTCACTGCCAAGATGCCAGCTAAGCCAGCGCTAGCCGCCGGGGCGGCGGCGGATACTAGCGCCACGGCAGTCCTGGCACAAAACGGCGCGGCCCCCGCCGCGCTTGCTGCCGGGGCCGCTGCAACCGCGTTAGCGCCCCGTCGTGCGACCATCGCCGACGTGTACACCTATCGAATCTCCCCACATGACGAAAATTTCCGTCTGCTGGTCGATCGCTGGGCAAAGGCGGTGGGCTGGAAGGCAATCTGGGACGTGGACAAGGACATCCTAATTGGTACTCAGGGTGAGAAGGCCGGCGACTGGAAAACGGCAATCCGCTGGGCCTTGAGTTCGACCAAGTTCAGCGACACGCCGGTCAAGCCATGTTTCTACAACAACTCCGTGATTCGCGTCGTGCGCGAGACGGTCAAGTGCAATCCAAACGATTAATTCCATGAACAAGCATTCCTTTCGCCTGACTGTCATCGCTTCGGCACTTCTGACCACCGGCTGCGTCTCCACGCAGCTGACCGCCGAAACGCGCGGCAACATCGCCGCATCCAGGACCGCGGTAGAGCAAAACTTCGAGAAGGCAGTGCCGCCTTCGGTGTCGAAGCAGGCCTACGAAAAATCGCAGGAGGTGGACGCTCCATGGATTGCTGGCAAATCCGTGCCGCTGGCCCGCTCGGTGACGTTGCCGCCTGCTCTGCAAAAAGACGTGCAGACCTCGATGGTGTTCAAGAACAAATGGGTATCGCTGAGCGCCGCTGCTGAGCGGATCATGCTTGCGACGAACATGGTTGTCACAATCGCTCCGGACGTCTACCTCGATAGCGCTGCGCTGCAGCGCAAGGCGCTGAAGGAGGGGGGTACTGCTAGTGCACAGGCAGCGCAGCCAGCCTTCGCGGCCATGCCAGTTGGAATTCCTGTCGCGACCACGCCGATGCCCTTGCCGCTGCCTGGCTCGTACGGCACCGGCAATGGCGCCACAACGCCGCTCACCCCAGTATCGTCGGGCAGCGCCGGCAACGATCAGCGCGGTCCCGAATCGGCCAACGGCTTCGACATGCCGAGTATGAACGCGCCACTGGCCCAGATCCTCGACATTATCGCCACGAAACTGTCGATCAAGTGGAAGTACGACGAGGCGACGAACAGTATCCGCTTCTTCCGTCTGGTGACGAAGACCTGGGAAACGCCATTCCGCGCATCGAAGTCGAGCTACAAGTCCACGCTCGAGGGCGAGACTTCACAGTCGAGTAACGCGAATGCACTGACGAACAACTCGCAGGACAAGCCGCCTGTCGAAGACGAACTGCGCGACATGGTCGAACTGAATGCGATGAAGGACAACGTAGACAGCATCATGACGAAATCCGGTTCGATCTTTGCCAACCCTGCCACTGGCACGATTACGTTGACCGATACCACCGACGTGGTGGAAGCGGCCGACGCTATCATCGCCAACGGCGTACGCTCGCTCTCGCGCATGGTGCGCCTGCGCCTGCAAACGATCAAAGTAACTTCGAAGGACAGCGGCGAAGCCGGGTTCGACGTTTCCGCTGCGGTGAGCCGTGCGCTCAGGAATGTGCCTGATTTCAGCGTTTCGCTCGGCTCGGCCGCGAACCTAGCTTCGACAAACGCAGGCAGCCTGGGTCTGCAGGTCTTCTCGGGCTCTGCCGCTGGATCGAGCGCAATGCTGAAAGCTCTCGCGGAAATCGGTGACGTCGAGACGTCGACCGAGATCCCAATCGCAACCCGTAACCGCCGCAGCGTCTATTACAACGTCCGTAATACCTTCTCCTACGTCGCGTCCACGACGCCTGCCGCTGCCACGACCGGCGGCACGGGCGGCACACCTGGTATTACAACCGCACAGGACTCGGTCGGCTTGAAACTGTTCATGCACCCCGAAGTGACGGGAAAAGACACCGTCATGCTGAACATGTCGCTGGACCAAAGCACGCTGAAAAGCCTTGAAACGTTCTCGTCGGGCACCGGGGCGAGCATGCAGTCGGTGCAGCTGCCGAACGTCGACGGCGAGGGTAGCTCGCAATACGTCCCGATCCGTAATGGCCAGACTGTGGTGTTGACCGGGTTCGATACGAAATCGAACCAGTATGACAAGCGCACCCTGGGCAACAAGATCCCATTGCTCGCCGGCGGCTCGCTGCGCGCAAGTGAGACCCGCTCGACTACGATCGTGCTGGTGACGGCCGAGATCGTCGACGGAGTTACGGATTAAGAGAGCGCCATGATTACTGAACATAACGGCAAGAGGATTGCCTTTGGATTGAATTGGAAGTCGCGCTTGTCCGAAGGCGACGTCCATGGCGATGCCCGCTCAGTCAAGTCGAAGTATTTCTGGTACGCGGACAAGGCCGTGTATTTCGGCACACTGCCGGAAGTCGAGACCACGAAGAAGCAGAGGGCGTCTCTCAAATCCTCTTTCGCCAGCTTACTCAAGAAAAAGCAAAGGTCGCCACTCTACGCTGGCGCCGTCGCATTGCTGCACCGTTACCCAGATGTTCCTAACCTGGTCATGGTGCTGGAAGTTCCGAAGGACGATCCAGCTTACCAGGACGGCGGCTACATCGTCTGCGGCATCCACCAGTCGCGTCCTCGCAGCGGGTACGACAAGATCCTGAAGACCGAGGTCGAAGTCTCGGAAGCGCTCAAGGCGTTCAAGCAGTTGTGTGGCAGTCCGGGGTTTGAGCTTTTCGGCGACGTCAAGATCAGCGGTATTACGGCGGCGTCATGGGACGACGTGCACAAGGGCGCCGACCAATCCGCCCTGATGCGCAAAACCAAGAGTGCGATGGTCAACCCGCTCGTGTTCGGCATGGCGGCCGCCATTGTCCTCAGCACCTTCGGTTTCGCTTACAGCAAATACAGTGCATACAAGAGAGCCGAGGCGCAACGCATTGCGATGGCGGCACAAAAGAACTCGCAGCAACTGTATGACGAAGAATTAATGGCCCGCCGCCTAGACGGAACTGTACTCGCGCAGAACGTGAACGCTGTGTTAGCGCCTTTAGGGAAAATGACCTACTCCCTCGGCGGATGGCCACTCAAAAAAGCAACTTGCAATCTGCCACCTGATAAGCAGATGGCGTGCACGTTCGACTACGTGCGTCCGGAGAAAAGCAAAGCGACGTACGAAACGTTCCTCGCCGCTGCCAAACAGCAGTTCGACAACGTCGAGTTCGCCGGCAGAACCATCAAGGCCTCGAAGGCGTTCAAGAACGTGGCGTTTACAGAGCAGGGTAAGGCAATCGATGCGGGCAAGAGCCAGCGGGAAGAGGTGGTCGAATTCGGCTCGGCGCTCCAGCGCCTTGAGCGATTCGGGAAGCCTAAACAGGACGAGTTCCAGCCTTTTGCCATGCCGCCTGGTGCGAGTACAGCCGAACTCACATCGCCACCGATTCTAACTGCGGCTTGGGAGTTCACAACACCGCTTCGAAACATGAAAGAGCTGGCTTCCTTCCCCGGCTACGCGACTGTTTCGCAGTTGGCCGTCGCCTACTCAGACAGTCCCGCGTACGAACTGGATTCGTCAATGGCCATGGTGACCGTGACCGGAAAAATCTTCTCCAAACCTAACTGACCTGATTATCGATGAATCGAATCTTCACTATCATCCCGCTCCTCGTTTTCGCATCGACTGCATTCGCACAAGAGTCGATCAAGGTCGGCGACCTGGTCGACCTGGAGGAGCGCGTCCTTTACAAAAAAATGGCCGACGAGCTGAGTAAGCCGAATCCAAATGCTCCGCCGCCACCGCCGCCTGCCATTGTCATGCCGAAGCCTCCGAAGATCATCCATCGGACCGAAACCCTGGCCGTGTACGGCACTAGCGCCACGTTCTATGAAGGGCAGCTATCCATGGGCGGCAAGGTCTACACCGTCCGTAATGGGACGCCAGTCCAGGACTACGTCGTGACCGCGGTCTCACCACACGGCATCACCATGGTCAAGAACGCTCGCGGCAACGGCCGCGGCCGTACCGGCTCGGCCCACACGCTGTTCGCACCACTGCCGGCGCAGTAACAACATGTGGGCCCGAGATGGCCCTGACTCAAATAAAAAAAAGGTAAAGCATCCATGAACTTCGATTGGCACCACGATCCTGCGCCGGGCACTACGCCAATGCCGGCACCATCCCCCTTGGCATCGGTTACCCCGATCGGAAGCCGCGTTGGGGAGCCTGCCGTGGTTGAGCACGCAGAGGATCTTCCAGCATTCTCGCGCAAGCTCTACGACATTATCGGAATGCAGCCATCGCTGAAACATCGCCTCTGCCCAATCGATGTGAGCACGGATGCGGCGCCCCAAACCTTCGCCTTGGTTCTCCTGCATGACGAGCTCAACACCGAGCTGACGGAGGACCTCGTGAAGCAGCTCGGCTTCAAGGGCTGGACGCTGGCTCCAGATGGCTACTACATCGCGCCCCAGACTGTCATGGTCGACCTGGCGCGGGACGGTATCAACGAGAACCGGAAAGAAGGGAAGGGCGGCGCCGGCGCAAGGAAGCACGACAGCGCCCTCTGGACTATGTTCGAAAGTGCTGCCAAGTTCGCACTCGAGAACGATGCATCGGACATTCACGTCGAGATCGACCGCACTATGGTGGACTCGCAGATCAAGTTCCGAGTTGACGGCCGCCTGACGAAACCGCGCGAGTTCCAGATCGAGACCTTCAAGCTGCTCGATATGGTCGCGTACCTGTACAACGTACACAGCAACTCCGGAAGTGAGAACACGTTCAACGAGAACCAGCCACAGCAATGCCAGATCGCGGCGAAGATAAATGGCCAGAAGCTGCTGTTCCGCTGGGCCTCCAACAAGAACGCCACTGGTACCAAAGTCGTCATGCGCGTTATCAAGCAGGACAGCGCAGAGACCATCAGACCGCTCCCGACACTCGGGTACCTGCCACCCCAGATCGCGATCTGGAATCGTGCGATTTCCCGTCGCGGCGGCGGCGTCCTCGTCGCTGGTGTCGTTGGCTCCGGCAAGTCCACGACGCTTCAAACGGTCATGTCAATGTTGCCGGACTGGATGGCCAAGTACACGGCGGAAGACCCGGTTGAAAACCTGATCCCGGGTGCATGCCAATTCTCTGTTTCTCGTTCGCTCACCGCCGACGACGAAGATCCATTCCTGGCCATCAAGCGTCAGACCAAACGAATGGATCCAGATGTCGTCATGATCGGTGAATTGCGCGATAAGGAAAGCTCCAGCCTGTTCCGCGACATCGCAGAATCCGGCCATCGTGCGTTCTCCACCGTTCACGCGCCTTCGGCGATCGACATGATCACACTGCGCCTGGTATCGAGCGAAATGGGTATCCCGCGCGACGTTATCGCCACTCCGAATTTCCTCAACCTGCTCGTCTATCAGGCGCTCGTCCCCAAGCTTTGCCCATGCTGCAAACGGGACGTAACTGATGTTTACGACGATGCGTATCTGGCGCGGATTGAACGATTGTTTGAGATCAATCGCTCTCGCATGAAAGCCCAGAACAACGACGGTTGCGACCAGTGCCGCCGCAAGGGCCTGCCCGAGCTGAACGGCTCCAAAGGCAGGATCGTGGTTGCAGAGATGATTGAGCCAACGCCGAAAATGCTGCTGCTGTTCCGTGACTGCAAAAACTTGGAACTCAAGAGCCATATCCGCAGTCTGCGAACGGCCAAGTTCGATGAACAAGACTCGACCGGAAAGAGCGTAATGGAAGTGGCGATGTACCACGTTGCGCAAGGCATCATCGATCCGCGCGAAGTCGAGACAATGTTCGGTTCGTTTGAGCAGTACGAAGCCGAGCGCAAGGAAGAAGCCGCCAATGAGGCCCGCGAGATCCTAGACCGTCGATAGAAGGGCAGAGAGCTCACGGTGAACGGTTGATTTGCAATCGTACCGTTTTCGCCAGTGCTTTCCAGCAATACGCCGATGAGCTCCGCCTTATAGTACAGCCAACACCGAGCCTCATCTTCGAGGCGGGCACGAACCCAACAAACCAATCAATGAAATCGTCTGTCAACTGGAAGCTAAAAAACGCTGCCTTCGACTTCAAGTCGAAGCGTGGCAATTTTTACCTTGACCTCGCCAGCGTTATGGAAGCGAGCCCAGGCGAGTCCGTCACCAAGCTTTTAGCGAAGTATGCCGAGCGCTACAAGAAACAGTCGATCGGCATTCTCTGCCGTCACTGGCTCGACCGCTTTCAAGAGGTTGGCACGTTCTCGGAGTCGCTCCGCGGCACCATCCCAACTGAAGACCTTGCCACATTGTCGGCGTCCGAGGCGGCCGGTGATCTTCGGGTCGGTCTGGAGAAGCTTGGTCAGAACATCATCGCGATGGATGCCTGTAAGGGCGAAATCATCAAAGCAATGGTGGGGGCGCTAATGCTCATCCTAGTCCTACACGTGTTCATCGGCATTCAGGCCTTTATGGTCATGCCCAAGCTCGAGGCCGCAATGATCGGCAAGGTGGACATGGCACAGATGGGGAAAACCGCATTCCTATTTGGCAGCGCGCAGTTTATTCGCAGCTGGTGGTGGGCTTACGCAGTCGGCGTTGTCGGCCTTACTGCGCTCGTCGTGTGGGCACTCAAGAACTACACCGGACGGTATCGCCCATGGCTCGACAACAACATCCTGCCATTCCAGATGGCCCGGGACTTCAACGCGGCGGGCTTTTTCAGCACGGTCGGCTCGATCACTGCCTCACGTAGCGGCCACGTCGTCCAGCTGCACGATGCACTGATGCAAATGCGGCAGAACGCTTATCCGTGGCTGCGCTGGCAGACGAAGCTCATCCTCGACAATTTAGCGGCTCACCCCAACAGCAAGGGGGAAATCTTCGACACAGGGATCGCCAACCGCAAAACGTACTACCGAATTCTCGACATCGCGGACTACTCAGAGGTCCCGGTAATGCTTCAAAAGATCAGCGGGATCATTCTGACGACCGCTCCAGCGGAAATCAAAGCCCGGGCAACCCTGTTGCGAGTGGTGCTAATGGCGGCCTGTCTAATCACGATGCTGGGAATCTATGGGGGTACGTTTGCCCTAATTGAAGCGTTCAAAGCAGCCGCGCAAATGAAAGCGCTTACCTAAATTTAATTTCAACCTGTCCTAAACCTGGAGATAGAAATGCAACTCGTAGCACGCAAACCACGCCTGCCAAGCAAAAAATACCAAGCCGGCGTCGGCATGGTTGAAATCGGCCTCGGCCTCGTCATTGGCGCAATCGTCATCGTCAACGTCGTGAACTACTTCTCGACGAATAGCACCGCAGCCCAAGCACAGCAGATGGGCAGCGACCTGAGCATGCTGATGGGTAAGGTCAAGTCCGCTTACGGCGGCCAGTACAACCAGGTCAACAACGCGCGCCTCAACACTGGTGGTTTCTTCGCCAAGCTCCCATCGTTCAACAACAACGCGGGCGTCGTTACCACTAGCCTGGGTGGTGGCCTCCTGACCGTGGCTTCGGGCAACGTCACCGTAGCCGGGGATAGCGTACGCTACACCCTCACGCAGGTGCCGGACGATGCATGCCTTCCACTCGTCACCGCGCTGGCCAAGACCGCAACGACCATGCAGGTCGGCGCAAACAACGTCAAAACTGCCGGCAATCGCCCGGACCCGTCGCTCGTCACCTGCGCGGGCGACAACACGCAGATCGTCATCCAGGTGCAGTAACCGCAGTGGCTGGGCGCCCTAGGGCGCCCCGGCCGATTCCCCTTGCGATGACTTACCGTTCTTCGCCATTACCTGAGACTTTCCCCGATGTCGCGCATAGCCCATGCTTCCCGATTCCGCCGCCAGCTTCGCCGCAAGAACGAAGGCGGCTATCTGCTATTGGAACTCGCGCTTGTCCTGGCCGTTTCCACGATCCTGCTCACCGGGCAGATCAGTCAGATCATTAATGCCGTCGACGAGGGTAATGCGATTTCGACGGCAAAGTACCTTCAGGTGCTTCAGGGCGGCGTCAACAAATACCATCAAGATAACGACGTCGCGCTCAAAACTGTGGGCGCCACTATTACCGGTTTCGCCAATCCTTTGCAGCCGACCGTCGCCGAACTCCTCGCGCGTGGCTATCTGGAAGCAGGATTCCCAGCACGAAGCCCGCTTGGCCTTGCCTTTCAAAGTAGGCTTACTCGATCCGGCACCTGCCCGAGCGGCCCGGACTGCCGCGTGTCCGGTTTTGCCACGTCGACCGCTCCGTATCGAGATGGGGAAGGGCGCCTGCGGCTCGACCTCTTGACCTCGGCAGTGACCTACATCGGCCTCGACGCTGGAATGTCGCTCCCTGAGTCGCCGGCACTGCTGACCACAGTCGGCGGCGCGACGGTAGCAAATCCTGCCGGCGCCGTCGCTGGCACGCTAGCGATTCGCATCGGTCACGGCTCAGGATTACTGCCGCTGCTGACGCAGTATTACAAGCTCGACGGCTCCCGGCCACTCGCTGGGGCGATGAACGCGAACAGCAACGATATCAACGCCGTACGCAACCTGCAGGTTACCAACACAACCACAACCGCAACGGCCAATATTACGGGCGACACGATCATGAGTGGTGTTGGCGGGACGCCTGGGGCCCCGTGCAATACGCCCATGGCCGTGCGTAGGAATGCAAACGCGACAGGCCTCGTTATCTGCTCAGGCGGCGCGTATCACTTAATCGGTAACGTTATCGCCGGCATCGCTGATGGCGCACCATGCGCCGTGGCTGGCCAGTTGGGAAGCAACGCCACCGGTTCAGGATTCGTGTGCAACGGATCTTATTGGACAAGCGTGAACACGACGGCCTCTGCCGGCGACACCTGCGCGCCAGCCGGGCGCATGGCGACCGCCGTGAGCAATCGCGAGCAGCTCGTGTGCTCGAATGGCCGCTACGTCCGCTTGGCCAACATGTTGTCCCGCCAGGTCGAGATGTCTCGTGTTCTCGTAACGGACGGTTCGACCGTGGCCAAGCCAGCCTGTGAAACGGGCGGTACCGGATCGTACTCCTTCCACCTTACCCAAACCGTTGTCGATGTTTCGGTCACGCCACCACGCCAGGCCATGTATATCGCAGCTACCGATAATGCCCCCGGGTCGAATACCTGGAGCGTACGAATCAAGGTCAAGGACAACACCGGTGCAGAGGTCACGGCGAACAACTACTCAATCTCGGCTGTTATGAAATTGGAATGCGCGTACTAACACGCAAGGATTGAACGAGTCCTCCGACACCCTTCCGTCGTATATTGAACTGAAGCAACTCCGACCCGCGCGTGCGGGTCGGCTTTTATCTAATCCTCACTTTGAAAAAAGGGGAAATGTCCTTGAAGATTGTCGCAAAATTCATGGCCTTGCTCGCATTCTGCGTAAGCGGGACCACTCTCGCGCAGACAGCGCCAGCGATCTGCACGCCATATAGCATCCCAATCCAGTCAACTGTGACGGAATGCGGCCCTGGAATGGTCGGGTCGAAGTACAAAACGTCGACGAAGACATGCCCTGATGGCAAGGTTGTCGAGTCGCTGGAGTTCGACACCAGCAACTGCATGACGGTGTCGACTGGCACCAATGGCGTCATGACAGCCGAGGCACGTTGCCGGCTGACGCCTGGCGCGTGCGCCAACGCACCGATCGCGGCGAACTGTCCCGCCGGCCGGAAGTGGTCGCTGATGGGCTCGGGTGTCGCGCACTGTGTCGATTTGGATCCTGCATGCGTTGGCGGGACCGTGAACCATGACTCTCTGGGCAATCCGACGAACTGCCAAACATCGGCCACAAGGACGCGAAGCTGTGGTACCGGATATACAGGTAGCATCAGACAGAGGCGTGCCGTGTACAAGTGGATGGACGGAACGACAACGTATGGCACGTGGCGAACTTATAGCGATACCTGTGACGCAGTTCCACCACCACCACCGCCAGAGCCTGAACCAACACCTACGCCTACGCCTACGCCTACGCCAAGTCCTACTACTTGCAGCGCAGGCTCGTCCACGGAGTCGGCGCAGTGCACCGGCGGGCGTGGCGGCTCGATGACCCGTACCGTGACCACGAGCTGCCCTGGAGGCTCATATGGCTCGCCAAGCACGAGCTACGGGTCTTGGGACGAAAGCAAATGCACGGCTACGTGCAGCCCGAGCTCGTCTACGTACAGTACTGCATGCGGTACCGGATACACCGGCACGAAGTACATCACGACGCATTACACCTGCCCGAGTGGCTCATACAACACCACGAACGATGATGGATGCGGATGTGCGAATGGGGCTACCAACTACCCGACTTGCACGCCACCTTATCAGGAACCGGCACCAAAACCGCAACCGCCGTCGGGCTGCCTGGACATTTACGGAACCTATCTTCCAGTCGGGACCATTGCCAGCAATTGCGACGTTGGCGGGGGTAATCCTTATCCGAGAGGAAGGACTTATCGCTGCACGTCGAGTGGTTGGGCGACCGCGAATGCGGGTAGCAGTGTCTCTGTGTACTGTGAGTAAGGTTCCGAATCGACCGAGGAAGCGCACAGACTGATTCTTGACGACGCGGCAGCCCAACCGGCACCCTTACTTAGGTAGTACGCGAAGTTACTTTTAGCCCGTCTTGTACGGGCTTTCTTTTTGCCTGCAAGCGTAAGCTCTCAGGTGAGGTTACCGATGCACAAAGAAAAACGCCCGGCTACACAGGCCGGGCGTTTCGTCTATTCAGCCGCAAGCGCACACAAAGCACACTTGCGGATCGAGATTATGAGCGGGTGGTGAACTTCCACTCTTTGTTCACCAACACGTTGTTCACGCGGCCGGAGAACTTGGCCGTGTAAGTAGTGTTCGTTTTCAGCGGTGCCTTAGCCACCAGGAAAGCGAAGTTCGACGGCAAGTAACGGTTCGGGTCGTTATCCTTAGTCATCAGCCGAGCATCGAGCGGCGCTGCGCTGCCGGCTTCCGTCAAGCTGAACGTCAGAACTTCAAGCGTCGTGCCTTCCTTGGACATTACCGTTACCGGATACCCGGTCTTGGTCGGGAAATCCGCATTGGCGGTCGACAGATCGGGGAACGGGTTCGGCGATTCGACGCCAGTATGCAGCCCGACGCCCGTCTGATCAGCCGCGGGGTACACGCCAAAGAAGTCGCTGGCGTTCGACTGCGGCTTTTGGTGACCAGTCACATAAACAAACGTCTGCGAGCGGTCCTGGCCTACAGCGATACCGATTTCACGCTTCGCTTCAAACATCAGGCCGGTACGGTGATAGATAGTCGAGGCCACGCTGTCGAAAGCGGCTTGTGCACCTTTACCGCCACCAAAAGCGCCCTGCTCGCCGACGCTCGTACCCGCGTATCCAACCGACTTCGCGCGGTCCATCTCTTGCACGCCAGTGAACAGCGGCTTGTCGCCCTGCTCGATGTGGAACCATGCGCGGCCCGTCACTGGATCAACCGAGTTCATGTTGACGGTGCCACCGGTATTCACGTCATTTTTCAGGACGTAGGCCAAGTGATTACCTGCGGCTTTGTCCAACAGCGGACTTTGCGCCAGCAGGCCGAGGCCAACTTGAGCGCGGAACTGGTTGTACAGCGTCACGAACTTGTGTTCTTCACTCGTCACAGCGTAGGTGAGGGCAGGAACGCTGGTCTGAATGTCAGCGGGCGTCACCACTGGAGCAGGCGCCGGAACCGAAACTGGCGGGGTAGGAGTCGCGCCGACAGGAGCGGTCGCAGGAGCATCGCCACCACCACCGCAAGCGGCGAGGAACAGAGCAACTGCAACTGCGGAAACGGAAGTCTTGAATTTCATCATGGTCTTGCCTTTAGGTAGGGTTGAGTGCGTTTCTTTGCTGAAACTTATAACCATGATATAGCAGGAAATGTCACATGCAAGCCGACAATAAGACCCGAAATCCTAACGATTTGAGCGTCGCTTTTAGAAACTTGGCAGAACACGATATTGGTACAGTGCAACATATTCTTTCCAACTGGAGTGTCCTGATGAGCCGTACCGTGATGTCAAACGCAACCCGCCGAGCTGCTATCGCAGCCGCCGTGGCAACAGCCCTGGCCCTGTCCGCGTGCGGCGGCGGCGGTAGCGGTAATACTGTGAACGAGAAGCCTGGTGTTGCACTGTTCACCAATGCGGGGTCGGCAGTCACGGTCACACATGGCTCGGTTGCCGAGTACAGCATTGGTGGCGGCGATCAGAAGTTCGTGAGTTACAGCGCATCGTCCAGCGACACCAAAATTGCGACCGTCACCGTCGAGGGCACCAAGCTCAAGATCACCGGTGTAAGCGCTGGCGAAGCAATCGTCACCGTCACCGACTCGGCTGGCGCTAATGTCAAGATCACTGTCAAGGTGCCAGGCGATGCACTTGGCGAGCTGACCGTGAACGCACCGGGAGAAGTCACCCTGACGCCTGGAATGTCTTCGCAGTACCGCGTTACCGGCGGCGCTGGCACATACTCCGTCGCTGTCAGCAATCCGAACGTGATCGCTGCAGCGGCCGCAAACGGGGTCGTTTCCATCACCGCTGCTAACCCGGGTACTGCTACGGTTCTCGTGTTCGACGCGGCTGGCGGCTCGGCAAAGTTCGATGTGACCGTTGCCGGTGCCGGCTTCGGTGTGGCCCTCTATACAACCGCGCCGGAATCGATCCGCATGGTCGGCAAGACCAGTAGCGAATTCGTCGTAGCGGGCGGAACCGGCCCGTATGTGGTCACGACGTCCAACTCGCTGGTTGCGACTGGCTCAGTTAGCGGAAACAAGCTCACAATCACGGCCGGCAGCTTTGGCAGTGCCATGCTGAATTTGCGCGATGCAACCGGGACGCTGCTCGTGGTGACAATTACTGTCTCCGGTGAAGTGCCAGTACCCCTGTACTCGACCGCTCCGGCCAACGTCACGCTCAATGCCGGGAGCACCCCGACTTATCAGATCGAGGGCGGGACCGCACCTTATATTGCGTCCACCAGCAACGCCGATGTGGCCCAGGCCAGCATCGTCGGTGGCAACCAGCTCCAGATCAAGGGCATTTCGGCAGGCGTAGCGGACGTCATCGTCTTTGACCGTGTTGGCGCATCGTTCAAGGTCGGCGCCACGGTTGGCGGCGGTACCGGCACGGTTCCGCTGTATAGCACGGCCCCGGACGCGATCACGGTTGCCATCGGCGCCGAGCCAACGTACAAGATCGCCGGCGGCGCAGCACCGTACACCGTCACCAGCAGCAATGTCGCTGTTGCTACTGTGACCCAGACCTCGAATAGCTTCTCCGTCAAGGGTGTCGCAGCAGGTCAGGCCACCGTCTCGATCCGTGATGCCAACGGCACCGCCGTGAACATCATCGTCGAAGTCCGCTAATCCAGCTGCACCAAGGGCCTGCGCCGAACCACGCAGGCCTTTTTCTTTTTAAGAGACCGAATCCATGCGTATGTCCCTTTTGCGTAGTACTGCTGCTGCAGCGATGTTTTTCGGCGGTCTGGCCGCCGCCTCTGCTGCGCCCGCCGCACCCGAAATGCTCGCCAAGCGTCTCGCTCCCAAGCTCGAACCGATCCTGGGGCCAAACATGGTCGAGAAGGTAATGCCATCTGCGCATGCCGGCCTGTATGAAGTGCTCACGCCTCGAGGCATCGTCTACACCGACAAAACCGGCTCGTTCGTAAGCTTCGGCCCGATCGTCGATACGGCAACCAAGGTCAATCTGACCGAGAAGCGCCTGCAGGATTTCAGCAAGTTCGTTTTCAAGGATCTGCCTTTCAAGGACGCCATCAAAACGGTCAAGGGCGACGGATCACGTGTCATCGCGACGTTCGAGGATCCGAACTGCGGCTTCTGCCGCAAGCTGATGACCGAAGTCGAAAAGCTGAACAACGTGACGATCTATACGTTCCTCATCCCGATCCTGGGCCCAGACTCGGCGGCTAAATCAACCGCCCTCTGGTGCGCGAAGGACCAATCTGCTGCCTGGACTGGTTTTATGAGCGGGAAGGCGCCGCTGCCGGCCGCGCCAACCGGGCATTGCGACACACCGCTCGAGCGCAACACCGCGCTGCAGGGGAAGCTGCGCATTACTGGCACGCCGGCGATCCTGTTCCCGGACAACACCAAGACGCCTGGCTACGTCACGGCAGACGTCATCGAGGCCAAGTTCAAAAAGTAAGTCGTTGCTCCATCTCGAAGAACGATGCTTTTCAACCGCAACAGCAAACCCACGTTCGCCGCTGGCGCCGCTCTGGCGCTGGCGCTTCTCGCCCCGATCCCGGCCGCCGCCGACTGCTTCGACGATGCCGCCCAGTACCACAACGTCAATCCCTGGATTCTGCGTGCCATAGCGGCGGTCGAATCCAACTTCAATCCAACGGTTGTACATCCGCGCAATACCGATGGCTCGGTCGACGAAGGCCTGATGGGGATTAACAGCATCCACGCTCCGGACCTGGCCAGGTACGGCGTAAGCACTGGCGACATGCGCGACGGCTGCAAGTCAGTTTATCTAGGCGCTTGGCATCTGCGAAACAGGATCAACGAGCGCGGCAATACTTGGCAGGGTATCGGCACCTACCACAGCAAGACGCCGAGCAAGCGCGACGCTTACGCCGCGAAGATCCGGCGCATTATTGATTTCTGGATCGAGCGCGGCATCATTCCCCGATAGGGAGTGCTGGACGAAAAAAAGGGAAGACATCGTCTTCCCTTTTTTCATTGCGTGCGCCCGGCAGGGCGCACTTACTTGGAGGTGAAAGTCCTCTGCTCGCCCGACAAGGGGAAGAGCTAGCGGAAGGCAAGGGTGTCGTGGGTGACTGCGAATCTGGAGGAAGCCGGAAGCAAAGCGCTGGCCTGACGAACAGGAAGCGGATATGAGGCGACGCAGCCGGGTGAGATGGCGTAATTCATCAAAGCCCAATACTTGTACGGAAAGCTACGTCGTATATCCGACAGGCATAAGCGTGAAGGTAGGTGCGCAATACCCGGGGAGATCTGCACATGTGCCACTGTGCTACTGGCACCGCGAGGTGACGGGATGCATGTGCAGAAGTCAGCAGAGGGCATAGTAAGTCGAGACAAGGACGAGGAGTCCGGAGAGCTTGGCTGAAGGCCTGAACATTCAACAACGCGAGTAGGACATTCGACCTCGATGCGATTCGATGAAACAGCAAGGCAGGCCACTGCGCCAGAGATGGAGAGAAGCGACCGGATGTTGCCGAGTGCCGTCTCTGGAGTCGAGGATTGCACGGCGGCGAATGAGCGAACGAAAGCGGAAGGACCACGGCAGATGGAGGTCGTGGTTGAACGTAACAACCTCTGGCGAGCGTATGAGCGGGTCATGCGGAACAAGGGAGCGGCAGGAGTCGATGGGCTCTCGACCGCCGACTTCAAGGCATGGCTGCAACAGCACTGGCCAGCTGTCAGAGAGGCGCTGCTGAAGGGCGAATACATGCCGATGGCGGTTCGCAAAGTGGAAATACCGAAGCCGAACGGCGGGGTACGGCTGCTGGGCATTCCGACGGTACTGGATCGCCTGATTCAGCAGGCCCTGCTGCAAGTTCTACAACCGCAGTTCGAACCCGGATTCTCCGAGCACAGCTATGGCTTTCGTCCTGGCCGCAATGCGTGGCAAGCAGTAATGCAAGCGCAAAGCTATGTCAGGGAAGGCCGCCGCTGGGTGGTCGATGTCGATCTGGAGAAGTTCTTCGACCGTGTGAACCACGACATCCTGATGTCGCGCGTCGCACGCAAGGTCAGGGACGAACGGGTTCTGAAATTGATCCGACGCTACCTCGAAGCGGGTCTGATGGATGGCGGTGTCGTCAGCGCGAGAATGGAGGGCGCGCCGCAGGGCGGTCCGCTGTCGCCGTTGCTGTCGAATATCCTGCTGACCGATCTGGATCATGAACTGGAGCGTCGGGGCCATCGGTTCTGCCGCTACGCCGACGACTGCAATATTTATGTCGGCAGTAAGCAGGCAGGACAGCGTGTGATGGATGCGATGACCGGCTACCTCGAGCGCCAACTCAGGCTCAAGGTAAATAAGGAAAAGAGCGCCGTTGCACGGCCTTGGGAACGGAAGTTCCTCGGATACAGCTTCACATGGCACAAACAGGGACGTCTGAAAATCGCGGAGGCAAGCCTGAAGCGACTGAAGGACAAGGTAAGGGAAATCGTGACTGGGAACGTATCTCGCAACTTGATCACGACGATCCACGAACTGAACCCGGTGCTGCGGGGCTGGATGTCCTACTTCCGACTGACCGAGGTAAAAGGCGTGCTGGAGGACTTGGACGGGTGGATACGGCGCAGGCTGCGCTGCATCTTGTGGCGGCAATGGAAGCGTCCCGCCACCCGTAACAGAAAGCTGCAAGCGAGGGGACTGGACGCGAAGCGAGCGTGGAAGTCGGCCAGCAACGGACGTGGCCCTTGGTGGAACGCCGGCGCGAGCCACATGAACGCCGCTTATCCGAAGGGATACTTCGATGCACTAGGGTTGGTTTCGCTGCTTGCTACACGACAGCGCTTCCAGTTTGTTGCATGAACCGCCGTATGCGGAACCGCACGTACGGTGGTGTGAGAGGGCGGTGAGGGCGACCTCACCCCCTACTCGATGGCGACCGCTCTAGCGTTTCATCTCGCGCACCACCGAGTTATGGGCAGCGGCCAGCAAGCCTTTCTGCTCGATGTCCGCGGCGGTTTGCGCTACCGAGTGCGCAAAGCCGAGCCTGGACAGGGTCAGGCTGTGGTGCAGAACGTGGAACGAATACATCGCACGCTCGAGCGTGGCGCCCGGCACGACAGCCATGTAGACTGCGCTGTACAGGTTCCACCAGGTGGTGCGGAGATCGCCCTTGCCCGCGAGGTAGGCCCGAACCGAGCGTGGATCGTTGCCGGTGACATCCGTACCCCAACCGCTGGACGCTGCCGCCGGCACGCGCGGCGCACGGCCAGCGTGCAGGGAACGAAGAAGGGTAGCGCGATCGCGCTGTGCCCAGTCGTGCTGGGTGATGTCGGCGTTGGTGGACTTCCTGTTGAACATGCTGTGCTCCTTTGGTGGTGTAAGCCAAGAGTAGCAACAGAAACGGGCGGCGCAAGTCGATCCGAGACTACGATCAGGCTCGCCGCTTCTCCAAATGTTCCATCAGTTTGTCCCGAAGGGCCGGCTCCAAGGTCGGGACCACGCGCCTGAATTCAGCCCCAATTCGTGCGTCGGTGACCCACGAAAAGCTGAACCCGCAAGCCACCGAGATGATGCCTCCCGCGATGAAGAACCCTACCGCAAGTCCGGCCATCACTCCACGCCATCCGGTCGGAGGACCTGCGTTGCTGGATTGGGTGCGGGCTGCCTCGCGAATGGCCTTCGTGATCCTAGCGTCCAGCGCGTCAGCACGCTTCTTTTCGTCGACCGCGGCCGTCCGGGCGATGGTGCCAGCTTCGACTGCCACCTTACGCGCCTCGTCGACGACCTGCTTCACAGCTTCGCCGGCCTCAGCTATTTGGCCTACCGCTTCACGACTCGCCTCGCGCATTGTGTACGCGTAGAAGAGGGCGGCCACAATGATCGGGTCGTCCTCGTCTACCTTTTTACCGGTAGCAGCAAACACAGCCGTCACTACGGCTCGCCGCTCAGCACTATGATCCATATCAAGCGATGAATGCGTCGAGCTGGTCAAAGAGTTCACGCCGCACTTCGGCAAAGCGCTGCCTTTCCGCGAGCTTAAACTTATGGTCTGGAATCGCATCGAACGTGAGCTTATTGCCCAAGAGCGTCGAGAAATCCATTCCAAAAGTATCGGCGGCGCGGGTCTTCACGTTCACGACGCCTAAGACACGACTCACATACTTCTTATAAAGCTGCGTTTCGGTAACTGGCTTGCCGTTCAGTTCTACGGCGCCAAAGTAGCCGTTCAGCCAGATAACGACTTCAACGTCCGTGCATTCCAATACCTTCTCGAGCGCAGCCAGTGTTTCTTTTACCGCTGACCCGCCAACGAGTGGAACATGGACTACTACGCGCACCCCTTCTTGTTTCAACGTGTCGAAGGTGCGCGCTTCCGTCACGTAGCTCATCAGCGGGAAAAAGGTTGTCGATCCCGTGTCAATAACGCTGTAGCCCTCATGCTCCGCAATGTTATCCACCAGGTCATCAAACCGCTTACGGTCGATTTGCATTTCATCGTTCGCAATATCAATATATTGCACTTGCAGCGCGGAATATCCTGCAAAGGTTGGATTGCCAGGATCAGTGTCTGCGCAATACATGGGGTAGCCTTTCGACACACCGTACTGCGCAATAACCCACGAAATAAATGACTTGCCGACGCCACCTTTGCTCATGAGAATAAGATTGCAAAGTTTCATATTTTCCCTCTTTAGAAGTTAGACCAGTCTTTATTTAAGAATTCTTGACCCTTCCACCGGAATGGCTGGGTCTGGGGTTGCTCTGCAGTTATGTTACCTATTTGGGAAGATGCCTCTTCGGTGAGAGTAGTCGATAAATCGCGCTCTCTCGCATTACCATCTTGTGCAGTCGCTGGTGGGGCTACCGGTGGCCTGTCGGGCGCTATCGGTTGTACCTGGGACTGCTTGCCTTCCCGGCGTTCTTTGCGAAGCAGCCTCAACACCCGGTGATAGTAGGTAATGGTGATGTTGATCCCAAGTGAAGGCAACGCGGCATGCATTACGGCGTGCGAGTAGCCCTGAGCAAGCCCTTCTTCGATCTGCGGTAACAGATCCTCCAGCTGCCGAACCATAGACCTCGGTGGAGCGGCCGCGCCGCTCGTGAGTAAATTTGCCATCCTTGAAAGGTCTTTCAGTACAAAAAAAAGAAGTAGGGGCTTTATTCGTTGTCTACGCGTTGTCTATCCTTTGTCTACGCGTTGTCTATTCGTTGTCTACTGGCTGTTCACCGTAGAGTAACGAACTAGCTCCTAGCCTCGAAAGTAAATGCACAGCAATATTCCTTACGAATCGGATTGACGTTAGACCTCGACGCGAAGATAATTCGTCGGTCGCTATGCGGCATAGTTGTAACCCTCTACCTTTTCCGTTCTCCGGAATCGAAAAGCACCAATTAGTACGCCGCCTTCGCGGCACGCCTCCTGACCAGGGAAGTTTGGCCTGGCATCATTACTTCAATTAGTTCTCCGTCCTTCACGCCCGTGGCCATCTGCGCCACTTTTTTTTGGCACAGTGCAGGAAATACGGTGGAACACAGAGTGTCGACGAAAGCTAGGCTACATCAGCGTTTCGAGACAGTTAGGAACACAGATTTCCCACAGATTGGAGCTGCCACCTACCCGGCGGCGTGCTCCAAGGGTTATCGGTGCCCCAGCAACAGCAGCTCGACAGCAGCTGCGCCCATGGTCCAGGTCCGGACCGCATCAACTCCAAGAGACGAAGAAAGGCGGATATCGGGATGCTCCCCGACGCATGAATCGCTGGCCCCGTGGTCAGTGCCAATGCAGCCTCCGCGACACCTGCGGGTGTGAGAAAGACCAACTGGTGATAGCGCCACCAAAGACCTGCCCATTGGGCGGGAAGCGCTACGTGAGAAACCGCGTGAGAGTTCAGGGCCTGGCGGCTGTTAGTCAGGCGATCGGTATCCGAAAGGTGCCGGCATGTTGCTTCTTTGCCAAGAGGGGAAGTAGCATGAAATTAGTGTTCTTACGTTTGGGTCCCTCTCCCCGGCAAGTAGCAAAAGTAGTCATAAAGGCATCTGGCACTGAGGCTGCGTCCCTTTGCGTACATCGGCGTATGTAAAGGGACGCGGCTTCCCGGGCGCGTCATTTCTGAATATGGAGATTATTGATGGACACGGTTTTTACCAAACTCAATGCACTGCTGGCGAAAAATGCACCTACGCGAGTAAACGGCTCGGTCGCAAGCGAACGGACGATGACCGCCGCAGGAGATTCTCTACACGCGAGTTTTAAACGACTTATAAAGCTGGGCTATCGCCTCCAAGATCCGGAAAACCTCACGACGAAACATATCGAGGCGCTCTGCAAGGACTGGTACAAGGAAGGATTCAAGCCTAAGACAATCCAGGGGAACCTGTCTCACCTTCGAATCTTCTGCCGCTGGATCGGAAAAGGCGAAATGGTAAAAGATGCGGCGCATTACCTGCCTCAGGTGCCGCGGGAAGAACTTCGCGTGAAAACCATCGCTGAGAAAAGCAAAAGCTGGGCGGCCAACGGAATTGATGTAGCCGAGAAAGTGCGTGAGGCCGATGCTCTCGACTGGCGATTTGGGATTATGCTGAGGATGGCTGTCGCATTCGGGCTGCGCCGCATGGAAGTCATTCAATGCATTCCGTGGAAGGTGGACCGAGGCAATAAATTTTCCGCTTACAAAACAAAAGGCGGGCGTCCACGCGATATCTATATCGATACCGACGAGCAGCGGAAGGTGCTCGACCATGTAAAAGCGTTGTTAAAGCCGAACGAGCGAATGGGCTGGCTGACGCAATGCGATGGAAGCAAAGCTACCCTGGAATACTCGCTCGCGAAGTGGAATAAGATGCTGGCGAAAATCGGAATTACGAAACAGGCGAGCAACTGCACAGGGCACGGCCTGCGCGCACAGTATGCGGAGAACGCTGCTTTAATCGCCGACATGATTCCGCCTACGTTGGGTGGATCGGGCGGACAGATGCCTAAAGCAGTATTAGACCTCAAGCGCATCCAGGTGAGTGAATTGCTTGGCCATTCCCGAAAGAGCGTAACCGGTGCGTATTATGGGAGTTTCGGTCGCGACGATATCCCAGACTCGCCAGAGCGTACAAAAGAGGCGATCGCGGCCGCGGTCCCGTTAATCCCAGCGGAGAAGCTGAAAAGCGTTTCGCAGGAGCGTATGAACGACTGCATCCGCCTCACTGCCGAGTTGATGACTGCCAGTGCATTCGTCGAACCGAGTGTGACGCAGGCTCTGTGGGAATATCACAGCAGCCGGCACTGCACCGATTGGCTGGCGCCCGGGGTGCACAATATTGCCGCGCTTGAAGCTGCGGCAAACCACTTCGCCGGCGCTCGATAAGATAGTTATAAAAAAATGCCTGGGATTAGCCAGGCATTTTTCCTTTGTGCTTCGTGCACGTTCATTGTCATTCGGTTATGTGCGCGAGCCCGAGCCGATCGGTCGTCGCATTGCGCGCGTCCTCGAGGCGAATTTGACCTTTAGCCAGCATCTTTTCGAGCGAAGAGTTCATCGTGTAGCTGCCGTACGCTTTTCCACTGTTCAAATACTCACGCAGGCCGCTGAGGTCACCGGACTCGACCAGGCGGGCGACTTCAGGGCCCGACGTCAGGCATTCGGTCGCCAGGTGGTAGCAGTTCGCATCCCTCGATGGCAATAAAGCTTGGCAAAGGACGGCGCGCAGTGCATGCGCGAGAGCCTGCGACTGGGCTTCGGAATTGCCGAGCAGGCGCAGCATCTTCTGCAGGCCCATTTCGGTAGAGCGCGCATGCAGGGTGGCCAGCACCAGCGGACCGGATTCGGCCAGGGCCAGCGCTTCCTGCGCGGTCTGTGCGTCCCGGATCTCGCCAATTGCGATTACGTCCGGACGCTCGCGCAATGCATCTAGGGCACCGAGGTAGTAGCTCTCGACGTCGCCATCAATACCGACTTCGCGTTGGGTAATGATGCAACTGCGCTGCGGGATCAAGGTCTCGACGGGGTCCTCGATGGTGATGATGTGGCCTGAGCGGCGCCTGTTGATGTCGTCGAGTATCGACGCGATCGTAGTCGACTTGCCCTGGCAGGTATCGCCAATGATCAGCACCAGGCCGCTCCTGAGCTGAGCGAGTGCCTGCGCGTCGGGCTCGATGCCCAGTTCCGTCAGAAGCAGCGGCTCCTTTGGGAAGCGGCGGATGACGCATCCGAGGCGCTTCTTGGCCTGGAAGGTGAAGCAGTTGGCACGGATACGCGCCGTGTGCAGGTCGAACGAACGGTCGAAGGCGCGATCGGCAATGCGCTCGGCCCAGTTCGGCTCGACCACCTCAAAGAACTCTTCCAACTCCTCCCTGGTGATTGGCGAATCCGTCACCGCGACCAGTCCCTTCGGCTGGCGCAGCATCAGCGGGCTGTTCTGATGGATGATGATGTCGGAAAACACCAGGCGGGAACTGAGCAGGTGCAGAATCTGCTCGACCAAGGTACCGAAGACCGGGTGGTCTTCGTTTTCGATGTACGACAGGGTTGGGATTTGGGAAGAAGGGTTCATTTTCGAGGTCGACCGTTCGGGAGGGGGAAAGTTGGCGCCTTTCACGGCGCCGTCATGCTGAGAGGCGAGTCGATTCAGAAGAACGGAGCAGCCTCACCTCGAGCGGCCGCACCCCGTTGAGATACTGGAGTTGAGGCAGCATAGGGTGCTTTGCGCTGGCGCCGGTATGTTCGCGGTAGTCGCCCATCAGGGCGCGCAACTGGCGCAGGCTGAGCCCAGTTTCTTCGTGCATGCTGATCAAGAGGGATGCTGCCACGGAAACGTTGCGCTTCCGGATTTTGCAGATCTGTGATGGCTGCACGCTCAACCGACTGGCAAGCTGTCGATCGTTGCGCGCACCGAGAAGGCTCATGAGCGTATCGAGCAGCAGGTCTGGGTCGTAGTGAGGGTTGTCCGCTTCCACGGCTTTCGGTTTGAATCGGTACATGCTCAGATCCGGTAGCGGGTCGTCATGCTCTCACGGCGCTGCTGCGCTTCAACGCACAGGGTCGTGGTCGGGCAGATGAGAAGGCGCCCAACGCCGATCATTTCTCCCGTTTCAGCGCACCACCCGAAATCGTCCGTGTCGATCCGATTGAGGGCAGCACGTACCTCGAGCAGTTGGTCCGAATCCCGCGCCCGGGCAGCAAGCGCCAGCTGATGTTCCTCCTCCGCACTTGCACGATCGATTGGATCCGCGCCGGCGGCGGATACCGCGATTTCGGCAGCAGCTTCGCGCGACCTGGCTTGAAGCATTTCTTCAATCGCGACCAGCCGGGCACGGAAGAACTGCTTCTGCGCCTCATCCATGTAGTTCGATTCCGCCATGCTGACGATTTGCATTTCGTTGAGGGCAGGAACGGGCGTGCGGTCGTGCTCCTGGATTGCTGCGGTTTGTTGGGCCATCGAGTCATCCGTTCAATTGTTGCTGGAATTCAAGAATTGTCCCATCCGTGCCTTGAGTGGCGATTTTTAAACATGCGAAAAAACGTGCGCTTTCGCTCTCTGTGCTGGCGCTGAAATTTATGCCGATTTCAACTTACTTTTCCGAACGACAGTTTTGGCAGGCGTGTGACACTTTAGGCTTCGCAACTCGGAAATTTTGATCATGAGCGACGTGCATTCGGTCACCATCTCCCTCAACGGCACTTCGAAAACGTATAGCGCCGGGTTTCAGACCGACGCCCAGTTCCAGACTGGCTGGCAGTCGGTGCTAAAGACAGCATACGGCCGTGCTGAGCTTCGCTGCGGATGCAGGGGCGCGGGAGCCAAGCGACTCGCGGTCAAGTATTACGAGGGCAGTGACCAGTTCTGCTTAGCTCGATTCAGCCTGTCGGGCGCCCAGCACGCCCAGGACTGCCAGTTCTATAGCGCCGGGCCTCTGCAATCGGGACCGGGTGGTGATAGCACAGGTGTCATCGACCAGCGTCCCGATGGCTCGGTGAAAATCCGACTGGAGATTGGGATGCTTGAGCGCGGCGATGTAGCGGTGCCAGCAGCGCCGGCGAAGCCGACAGGGGATCGAATACCGTCTGCGAAGCAGTCCTCGATGAAGCTGTTGGGGCTCTTGCACTACCTATGGGACGAAGCCGGCCTCAATCAGTGGCGAGCGGCGTTCGCAGGAAAGCGCCGCGCATCGCTCGCCTACTGGATGCTGAATGGGGCCGCGGACAACGTGTGGGCGGGAAAGACCAAGCTGGTCGACCAACTCATGCTGCCGGCCTATGGCGCCAACACCCGCGAGGCCGAGCGTAATCGCGGCCGTGCAGCGGTCGCGCTCGAGACCAAGCACCGCATGATTATTGTCGCCCCTCTTGCGGCTTACACCCAAGACCAGGCTGAGGCAATGTCGAAACAGTTGAAGATTGGGGGGTTCCACGGCATGCCCATCACATTCCTGCAGGCTGGACTATGGGACAGCACCATGCGGCGGTATCCCAACGCGGTTTCGGCCTGGCGCAACGGCTACGGGACTATCGCTATCGCCCAGGTCGAACTTAGGCAGGGCGCGAAGGGTATATATGCGTCCGCAATCGACTTGGCGCTGATGAGCATTACTGCTGAGTTTGTGCCGGTCGAATCCAGCTATGAGCGTACTGTCGCGGAGATGCTTGTCGCTCAGGGTCGGTCGTTTGCGAAGCCGCTGCGGTACGATGCGGGCGCCGAGCAGGTGCTGCCCGATTTCATTCTGACGGATACAGTCAGGGAGATTCCGCTAGAAGTATTTGGACGCGATGACGCGGACTACCTGCGGCGAAAAGAAGAGAAGACTGCTTACTACGACAAGCAGTATGGGCGAGGGGGATGGTGGAGTTGGGATGCTGCCGCGAACGGTGCGGCGTCTAGCGTGCCGCCGTTCCCGCCAGCGCGGTAGGCCGACTGGCGGTGGCTGGTCGTGGATCAGCCATTGTAGTTCACGCTGCTTGGGTTCCAGCTTGCGTTCTCGTAGTCGGAGTTGTCGTCTTCCTCGACTTTGCCGGAGCTGCCGCCGCACATGACGAGGACGGCGCCCACGGCCAGGAAGATGTGAACCGGGTTGGTGTTCATGAGAGTGTTGAGAAATTCAGCCATTTTGCGCTCCAGAAAAACTGTTCAGTAAAGTACGATCTATGGGTCTATAGTAACCCGCGAATCTCATGGCGCAAGTCAACAAACGAATCACCCCGAAAAAGCTGGCGCTTGGCGCTGGCGCTCTCATTGCAGCGGCGTTCTGCGCAAACTTACTTTTGAGCCCTCCCGCCGTGGTGCAGCTCGATGCGGCCTCGATGAGTCTTCTGAAGACGGACGGCACGTTCCGGACAGTCCAGGGCAAGGGAGAGCGCACCATCCACGTTTTCTTGAGCACGGAATGCAGCTTTTGCCGAAAGATCGAACCCGAGCTGGAGCGGCTGGAAAACGCTACAGTGGTCCGTCACATGCTTCCTGGGGGGTCGGATATCGGCCGCAGGAGGGCGCTGGACGTGTGGTGCGCGGAGGATAAGGCCAAAGCCTGGAAGGATGTTGCGGCAGGCTTACCGACTACCCCGGCAAAGTGCGATGGGGTGGCGCTGGAGAACAACAGGGTATTGGCTGGGCGCCTGGGCCTGACCAGCACCCCAAGCATCATCTACGAAAACGGGCATGTCTCCGCTGGAATGCTCTCATCTGGAGAAATTGCGGAACGAATGACGAAAGCCGCGAGCCGCTGAACGCCCTTATTCGCCGTCGCCTAACATGTTCATGCCGACGGCGGCGTCCACATACCATCCCTGCACCTGGTCGACCATCAAGGCCCGGGCGAATTCAAACATCGCCTTCGTCTCCACGCCCTCGGCGATCGACTTGATACCCTCCCTGCGCCACTGGCCTACGAGCATGCATAGCATCCGCCGTGCATCTGCGCGATCCATACAGGTCAACAGGAATTCGCGGTCGATCTTGACGGCCGCCACATCGCGGATCGAGTAGAGCCGTTCCAACCCATCCCGGCCGGCGCCGAAGTCATCAAGAGCAAAACGCGTGCCGATGTCGAGCAGCTGGTTCACCTTCGCGGCAATCTCGGCCCGATCCATGTAGCCGGACACCGCTTCGCTCAATTCAAAGGTCACGTTATTCGCGCTCAGGACCTGAGCGAAGGAAATCTCCGGCGTCGCGATCAGGACTTCGTTCGACAGGTTGACGAACATCGGCGGCAGCTCAGGGCGGGCGGTGGAGAGGAAACTGATTACCGACGCATCGACCATGGCCCAATCAGCTGGCCGCGTTCCGCGATACAGCAGCTCAAATGCCTTCACGCGCCCATCAGCGACCTGGACGATAGGCTGCATTTCGAACGGGATAGTAATACCGCTTTCCGCAGGAATGTCCAAATGGTGGAGGATGGGGCGAGCGGTCATATTCATTTCCATGGTGTGCTGTTCGATTGGGCGGGCAAATGTCCGACCATTCGGCGAGGTTTTCTTGCGGCAAAGTCCTAGAATGCAACATCAGGGAGAATAGAACATGCAAGATAAGAAACACATTTCATTACAGGCCAATTTAGGACACCATTTCAGCGACGCAAGCTTGCTGCACCAAGCCCTGTGCCACAAAAGTATGGGTGGAGCGTCGAACGAGCGCCTGGAGTTCATGGGCGACGCGATCCTGAACTACACCGTCGCTGAAATGCTGTTTCAACGGTTCCCCTCGCTACCAGAAGGCGACCTCTCGCGGGTGCGCGCCGCAATGGTCTGCCACGGGTCGCTGGTAAAGATTGCGAACCGCATCGGGGTTGCGGACGTCCTGCAGGTCGACCAAACCTACCGTGTCGAGAAGTCCAAGGACTCGATCCTGTCGGATGCGCTCGAGGCCCTGTTCGCCGCGGTGCAGCTAGACGCTGGCCACGAGACTGCCAAGAAGGTCATCGTGCACCACATGATTCTCCTGCTCGAGCGCAAGGAAGTGGATCTCGGCAAGGACGCCAAGACAGCGCTGCAGGAACACCTGCAAGCGCGAGGCCTGCCAGTGCCGACCTATTCGGTGTTGAGCCAGGGCGAACCCGGCGCACGACTCATCGAAGTGGAGTGCAGCGTCCCGAAGCTCAACATCGCCATCAAGGGTACCGGAGCGAGCCGCAAGCTGGCCGAGAAGGAGGCTGCGGCGAAAGTGCTGAAGAAGTGCGTGGCCTCATGAACCTCCTTCCTGCTACGGGCGAAAACGATATCCTGGTGCCGGGGCGGCGCCGGTTCCTCCAGCAGCTGGCCGGCGCAACCGCGTGCGTCGCGCTGCCGGCGTTCGGACAGCCATCTGACTTCTGGTCCCTGCCGCGAGAGCTATGGCTATACCGCCCGGCCGGAAAAGGGCAGCCACGCGATGAGCAAGTGCGCGTTGTGTACTGGGCCGATGGCAAACTCATTCCAGAGGGGTATCTACAGCTGTGCCAGATCCTGCGGGACGTACAGGCTGGCCAGGCCGTCCAGTTCGACCTGGTGACGCTAGACATTGCCCGAGGCGTTTACGGCTGGCTGCGCGCCAACGGTATCGACAAGCCCCTGATCATCAACAGCGGCTACAGGAGCCCGCGCACGAACGCGAATGAGGGTGGCGTAAGGAACAGCTTGCATACGCGTGCACAGGCGCTGGATCTGCGCATTGAGGGGGTCAGCACCGAGGCCTTGAGCCGCTTTGGTCGCTATCTGGCCGGGGGAGGGGTGGGATACTACCCGTCCAAGAACTTCACCCACTTGGACCGAGGCCGGATCAGAAGCTGGGTAGGGTGATCTAATCGAAGATGTTCACAATTTCTGTGGATAAACATACAAAGCGGCCTTCACCCGTCATAGGTAAAGGCCGCTTTCCTATCGGGCGTGTCAAAAATTAAGCAGCGCTCTTTTCCGGCTCGCCGGCAGCGGGTGCATCGAAGATGGTCGTCTGCTTCGAATGGTCGACCGCGCCGTCGTCCTTGGCCTTCTCCAGCGTGTCCATGATCTCCAGCAGCTTCTCGCGGGTCGCCGCGTTCAGCTTGGCGAAGGCCGGGTCCTGCTTGACGTTCGCCAGCGCGTCGTACATCGCCGGAGCCGAACGCTTGACCGCCTTGGTGAACGGGTTGTTGGGCTTGATGTTCTTGCGGGTGAGCTTCACCGGTTTGCCCTGGGCTTCCTTTTCCGCAGCCGCTTCCTCGACCATCTCCGCGGCCTCGGTGCTGCCGTGCTCTTTCAGCAGCTGGACCGCCAGGGTGACCGTCAACGCCTCGGCGGCGACCCGCTCGCGTAGCTCCTGCGGGGCGGCCATCAGCATCAGCAGGCTTTTGACCCATTCGGTAGAGAGGGACAGTCGCTTCGCAATGTCGCCGTTCGGGACATGCGCGTCGGCCAGACGTTTGCAGGCGAGGGCCATCTCGTACGCCGTGTGAGGGTTGCTCATGTTCGCCTGGATCATGGCCACGGTGAGGTCAGCAATACTGATCGGCTCCTTGCTTTTCTCTTTTTTCGACGGGATAGCGATCACCGTCACATCGACAATTTGAGCAAGGCCCCGGGCTGCACGCTTCGCGTTCGCCAATGGAAGGGCAAGCAGCCGGGTATGGCCATCAAAAATATAGACGACGTTCTTGCCCTCTGCATCCTGCTGAACCAGCCCCTTCATAGGCTCGTGCGGCAGCCAGCCTTCGTTAGCCAGCAGCTCGGCGTATTCCTCGATCTTCGCCTGATACTGGGGCGTCTGCACACGCAGGTTGAAGCCCTCGATGATGCGCAGTTGGCAGAACGGCAGCTTCCAGAGGTCGCCCGACGATGCGCCGGCCGTCTTCATTGCGTCCTTAAGTACGCCAGGGGTGATCGTCGTGTCGAAACTGGCTTCCAGCTGTTTCATGTTGTGCATGAAGGTGCTCCTGAATTTTGAGATACGAGTAGGGTACAGCGACTTTAGGGCTTAGCAAGTGCCAGAAGGTGAGCGCGCACAGCAAAAACAGGGTTCCAAATTTGCAGACCGAATTTGGAATCCCTAGAATTATCAGCTACTTAGAAATTTCTACCGATGGACACCGTGTCCATTCCAGAGCCCTGGCGGTCGCGCTGGCGGATCGGGACCGCCCAGCTCACTCGCTGGCTGCCTCTTGGGCACCGGAACGTGGGCGCCGGTCGTCGAAGTAGTTGAAGACCTCCTTGCGCAAGCCGGTAAAAGAGCGCAGGAAGGGCCCCATATTATCCTCGGCAACCTCGGCCAGTGGACTGTGCATCAGCTTGTGCAGGGCGCGGTCGGCCTTGATCAAGGCATCAAAAAGTAACTCGGCCTCGTCGGAAACGATCCGCATCGTGCAAGTCGCAGCTGGTACACCAGCCGGCATTTCATAAGGGCGTGCCATGTCGGTGAGGCGCTCGGCTTCGCCCATGAGGTCATGCAGCAGGTCCCGCGCACGGCAGCGACGATGATAGCCCTTCGTGAACCAGAACAGCTTCACGCTCGTGAGGTTGAAGTCTCGACGCATCACGCGGCTGAGAACGTGCGTGTATAGCTCGGCATCGCGGCGCTTGTCTTCGCCCTGGAGGTTGATCGACTCGATCCGATCCACACCCTTGATGACGAGAGGGTTGCCTGTCTTGCCAACTTCTGGAGTTGTGTGGATTGCGCCCGATTGAACCTGGCCATCCATCATGCGATCCCTTCGGCTTCGGCCATCTCGCGGGCCAGCTTCTCGGACTGGTTCCGAGCAGAGCAGTACAGTTTCAAATCGGAGAACGCTGATTCGAAAGGATGGGTATAGCCGTGGACCAGGTTCTCGGCCAGCTTGCGGTTTGCCACCGCATGGTTCAACCGTGCAAAAGCCGCATCGGCCTTCTGGAATGCCTTGAACAGGCCAGCTGCGGTAGGCGACACCAGTCGAAGCGGCACTGCGCGACCTGGACCTTCGGGTGGGGCCTCGAACGACTGGCATTCGAGCTCGAGCAGCTCCGCCTGCAGTTGCACTTCGTGCAGGAGGCTGCGCACCTGTTCACGGCCGCCTTTGCGGCGCTCGCGGTGGAACAGCTTCGTGGCGACGAAGTTGAAGTCGCGGCGCACGAGCCGGCAAACCTGCCACGAATGGAAGGCTGCGTCTACGCGATTTTCAAGGCGAACGTTGATGATCTCGACCGCGTCGGTGCCCTTGAGCGCCAGGCCGTCGGCCGTAAGAACGGTTCCGTTGTCGAGAACGGTAATGTCGGGTGAGGTCTGCAAGGGGTCCATACTCGGGAGCTTAATTCTGTGTGGCAATGTCGTTTCGCCGAATGCGAACGATAAAAAGTAACTTTTCCGGTTGGCGCTGAGTGAACAGGGTGAACAAGCGCGCAAAGAGGCAGCTTACCTGTTGCTTAAAGGAACGCAAGTTGCCAATCGCTATCGAAATCGTGCTACTATCAAGTGTCGAAATTTGACGTGGCCGGCTTCCGGCATTGCTTAACCTGCAAAAGGCAGGAACCAGTTCACGATTGACTCCCAGCCGTGAGCTTCGAGCTAGATGATTTTTCACCGCCATGCGGACTTCATCTAAATCACATACTGCAAATCTGAGCGCAATCATCCGCTGCTATATGCTGCCGGACTGAATTGCTTTTGAGCCAAAGGGCTTGAAGGCTGCTTCTGCCATTCTGTACCGATATTTGCTTGACCTGATTAGGACAAGCCGCCCCATTTGCGTCTGCTTACGCGGCTGCAACTGGGACGGCTTGTCCAGACCTTTTTTCGGGAGCATGTGATGTCGAGTACCCCTACCAACAACCAATCGTTGTGCTGGATGTCCGAAGTGGGCATCCCTCCAGAGGACGTGCAGTACCTGCGTACGATGGCTGCCTATAGCAACCATGGCGTAGCATCGGTGCGCGCACGAATCAGAGAGATTCAGGACGCGGCCTACGACGCACTGCTCACCGTGAGTATGTCGCCAAGCCTGCCCCTGGTGCACGCGCAATGAGCGCGCGAATAGTGGCGTGCCACCCTGGCACGCCACCTATTCCGCAGGCGCCGGCTGTTCAACGACCGGCTGCCCGATGCCCCGCGGCATTGGAAAGCTTCATCTCCGTTTTTAACCGCCAGAATTGGCATAGGAGAGAACCATGAATACGACGCTTCACCCCTTCGAACTGTCGAGCCTGATTGCCCGGCTCAACTTCGAAATACAAGAACAGATCATCAACTGCGTGGCTGCAGCAATCGGCCCTGACTGCGTGATCAGCTGGAACAAGACTGGCGACGAAGACAGCCTGGAGATCCGCTGCGACACGAAGATGATCGAGGTCCGTTCGATCGTCGTGCCCGTGGACATGGTCGACAAATCGACCCTCTCGGTTGCACTGAGCGGCGCACGGCTGGAAGTTGTCGGCGCCTGGCGCATCGACAGCGATCACCTCTGGCTTCGCAACCACTGCTTCGGCGATTCCGGCACCCTCGTGCTGGCGCTGGCATCCTTCGAACCTGAACACATCAAAGCTGCTGCGACGACGCTCGCACATACGATCAGCGGATACCTCGCAGCCCAGCTCGAGCCCTGCTGACACCCATCCTGAAAGCCGCAAGGCTTTCTCAATGTCGACCACATTGAGAAGGCATCACGCCTCTACCGAATTTACTGACCGCACCGCGGCATTGATTTGGAGCTTCACATGACAACGCAAGCACCGGCCCCGACCCTCAAGGTCGGCCCCCGCATCTACAAACAGAACTTGACCTGGTCACGCCGGGACAAAATCTTCTTGGGTGATCGCTGCATTGGTATCATCAACCTGAAAAGCAACGACCGGGTTGGACAGACCATCTCGCTCGTATCCCAAGCAAGTGTCGCCGGTCGTCAGATCAGCTGGTGTGTCGAACAATCGACCCTGCCTGAGCGACCTCGACACAAAGATCACATTCAATAGGAACTTCATGACCGAAGCCAAACAAGAAAATCAGCTGGGGTCTACTTCCGTGGACAACAGCAACACCTTCAAAATCGAACTGGATCCGCACAACAGCGCGTTCGGCATCTCTGCCGACACGCTGCGCCTGCTGGCAGCCAGCTACAACGTAACCCCAGAAGCCTTGATTACCCGCGCGGTGACCATGTGGGCGCAAGCAGTGATTCCGGATCTCGATCTGGACTCGCCTTCGCTCACGCCCGAGCAGATCGAGCTTTTGAACCAGCGTCAGCAAACCGCAGATGCAACTACAACCCAACCACAACAAACACTCGCCGATGCTTTCAAAAAGCTTCTCGAGGGTACAGGAGACCAACATGAAAATGACGAATCCAGCCCTCGCGATGGGGGACATTCTTAGAGCTTGGACACCATTTGATGGCCATCCAAACGTAGCCGGTCCGAAGTTTCGACCGGTTATTTTTTTGGGCGAAACGGTTATCAACGGCGTCACGCACTGGGTTGTCGCCTACGGCACTACTCGGATGCAGGCCGGTAAGGAATCGAAAAGCGGTACCGACTTCATCATCCGCTGCACGAACGACAGCAGCATGGTGATGAACAGCGATACGCGGTTCGATTTCAGCAAGCTTTTCGCTATCCCAGCAACGACCGAGTTCTTCTCGGCGAACAAACGCAGCACCCTTGCCCGGATCGCCAAGATCCCGCAGCAGGACCTGCCACAAGCTGCTGCCTGCATGGCGGCCGCAAAAGTCGGTCAGGCACTCGGTCGTTTGGGTGTCCGGCTCTAAAACGGTGGCTTAGTTCGACGATCCTCCCCTTCTGGGGCGGGTTGTCTCTCATGCGTTTTTTCACAAGACCGCATTAGGGACAGCCCGTCCATCAACCTTTTGAGGGAAACAAATCGTATGAACACTTCTACCGCTCCGCACCAACTTCAGTGGATGATCAATGTCGGAGTCAGCCAGGCCGACGTAAGTTGGCTTGCGCGCATGGGCACCTCGATCGAGCTGCACATGCCGGGTAATCGTGAACGTATCGAGCGCATCTATACCGAAGCCTACTCTCGCATCCTGAAGAGCAGTACGCCTGAGCTCTACGTGAAACAAACACTGAACTGATGTACCCGGACGGCGCTCAACGACGAGCGCCGACCACCTCTCACCCTCCAACAGTGCTTCTCGCTGCTCGAAATAAGCGCGACTTCAATCCTTGGCCGTGCGCCGGACAACATCTTTTCGCCACATCGAAAAGATCATCTTCGATTTTTCCCATGCCACCTTCGTGGCAATGATCTGAACTTCCCCTGCAATCAAACGCGCAACATGCGCTCTCCAATTTAACGCCGTCGTCTCCAACCTCGGCACCTCTACAAAACTCACATGAAACCTAACGATCTCTTTTCGCGACGCATCCCAAAGCAATTTTCTGTACTCGATGTCGTTTGCAGCATCGTTGGCCATGCCAACGTAGCGAGTTGCGACACGAACGACAACCACAAGCGGTTCACAATGCAACTAGCTGATGATGCAGCCTTTATTCCACCGTCGTGTGTTCACGAAGAATGGATGAAGGAAATTGGCATCGGTCCGATTGAAAGCCCTGGCAAATTGTTTCTGCCAGCCCTTGATAGTCGTGACGCAGCTCATATCGCTACAGCAGCCCATGAAGCATGCCATGCGCGGATGTTCATGAACGCCAAAGGCAATATCTGGCGCAACGAGAAGATCACAAATCAACTCGCCGCCAACTGGCTACGCAAGAACCTTTCCGGCATGCGGCTTCATGTCGCACTCGAAACAATCACTCAAAGCAATATCAGCTACGGGATTCATTAAGTTGGATCTACGTATCACAGGCACCTGTTGGCCACCGTCTTTAGACGGTCGCCAACAGGCCCTCCACGAAGCAACCAACCGCTCTCGTTTGGCCCTTCTCGACCTATCACCTCGGTACATGTGGGCTTCCCTGGATACCTGATAGGAGCGATTACAGTTGGTGCCCCGTGATAGGCGCCGTTCCTCCACTTTCCCGCTCCGGCTTCTCGCTGCGCTGCAGGGACGAGCACACGCTCAAGCCTTTTCCTGCCTCTCTTGGCAAACATCATCGTGCTGCGTCCTGCCGCACGAACCTCATAAGCAATCCAGTCTGCAACTACCCACGCTCGCCACCGCGGCGGGCCACCTTACGGGAGACACCATGCAATTCAACGAAGCCGAGCTACTGGCCATCCAGTACCCACGCTCGGAGCACTACGGTATTTCGGCCACCTACAGCGCATCGCTCACGATGGGCAACTGCGCACAGATCCACGCCAAGATCGACGCTCTGCGCCGCATCGATGGCACCGTCACCGCAGCAGACGTTAAGTCCGTCTACCTGTCGGAAAATGTCCAACTGGACGTTTGGGCGCACGGCGAAGTCGTGTTCTCCGAGATCGTGGATGAGTTCAACGAGGGTCGGGAGCCCGAGCCGATCGCCGACGTGATCCGCGACAGCCTGACCACCATGACGGTGATCGGTAACTCCGCGAAGCTGTCGGCCCAGCTCGATCGCGTCGACTATGCCAAGGTCAACAAGATCCTGGAAGCCCTCGGCGGCAAGTGGAACAAGAAAGCCGGCGCGCATGTATTCGCTGACTGCGATCCGGAAGAGGTGATCGCCAACTACCTGGAGACGGGCAAGTTGGATAAGCCTCAGAAATTCGGCTTCTTCCCAACGCCTCAGCCATTGGCCAGAGACCTTGTGAAGCGAGCTGGCCTGCAGCCTGGTCGCACAGTCCTCGAACCAGAGGCCGGTGTCGGCGGAATAGCACTTATCTGCGCAGAGATCGTAGGGAAGGACAACATCGTCTGCTATGAACTGCAGCAGAAGAACTGCGATGTGCTTCGAAGCCTCGGATTCAACGTCACGCAGGCCGACTTCCTCACTGTCGAGCCGACTCAGCTATTCGACTTCATCATCCTGAATCCACCATTCGAAAAGCAGGCAGACATTGACCACGTGAAACACGCCTTCAGGTTCTTGGTTCCCGGGGGCACGATGGCTGCGATCATATCGATCGGCGTCACCTTCCGCACCAACAGCAAGACCACGCAGTTCCGCGCCTTCCTCGATTCGATGGGGGCAAAGATCACGATCAACGACAAGGACGCCTTCAAGGAAAGCGGCACCGCGGCGCAAACCGTGTCGATCGTCTTCCAGAAGCCTCACGATTGGCCCATCGAAGCGCCAGCGCGCATCGAGGTCGCTCAACCCGCCCCAGCCCCTGCGCTCGTGTTGGACGACGATCTGGAAGCCGTAGCGCCAGCCCTGGCCATCGTCGCACGGATCCAGCCGCAACCCAAACCGCAACCTGTGCAAGCATCGTTCGCGTTCTAAAACTTACTTTTCACGAAAAACCCATGACCATCCAAGTCTTCTCGCAGGAGCAGGTGCGCGCCTTACGTACCGCCCGTTTCAGCGAGCGTGCACACGCTGTCCAAACCGGCCTGCCGACTGAGCGCGTACGTATCAAGTTCTTCACCGGCGCCTTCAATGCGTTCTTCCGCCGCAATGAATGCCTGTTCAATGTGTACGCCGGCGACGACGACTCGACACTGATCGGCACCTACTACCAAAACGCGCTGACCGACTTCCTGGAATAGCGCACAACCTTCTCCAAAAAATCACCACGCCGAGCTTTGCACTCGGCGTTTTCAATTGCGACACCCTCGCTCAAGGAAAAACTTAATGAAGATGACTGCATCTCTACGAATCGCCCATGCCGAAGCAGGCGTACGCCGCTGCTTCTCAAACCGCAACGCGGGTTCGTACGCTTTCATGTCGCGCCCCGACGCGGTCCGTCACTGCAAGCTGTGGATCACTGCCCTGCGCGCAGCCCGTGGTCAACACTTCAACTAAAAGGACAAACCATGTGGCCTATTAAAGACCCAACGCAACTCCCGGAAGCCATGCGCAAGACGAACGGCTATCCGTACCTCAGCAATTCCTTCTTCCCCCTGTGGCTCGAAGGGCTTCGGGTCACGCACCAGCTGCTCGACGTTCACGAGGAAAATCACGGCAACGAAGTCTATTACCAGGACAGCTTCGGTGCTGACTATATCGCTGCATTGGAAGATCCGCAGTTTGGCACGAGCGGCATTGTGTTCGACGGCGTGACCGATCCAGAAATGACGCACCTGCATCGCAACGACCAGCCAGCTTGGCAGGCGTTCAAAGCCGCCAAGGAAGGCCTCAAAACCGCTCCACGCGGCACTATCGCGCTGTTGAACGATCAGGGCCGCTGGCACATCGCCATCCACGCTGGCGACGCCTACATCAGCGACTGCAGGACGATGCGCAGTTCCGGGCCAAAACCGACTGTGCGGGAGATTCAGGAATGTCTGCTCTCGTACGAAGGCTACCTTGCGCGTTGCCACGCAAAGCGCGAGCGAACGATTCTCCGCAACTTTGCTCGCCTTCGTGATCTGAACCTGCAACCTGGTCAGATCCTCCGCGATGTCGAACTGCTCCACAGAGGAAAACATCGCAAGATGACCTTCAAGATCAGTGCGATCTCGGACGGTGGTTACCTGTCGCTCACTGACGGCACGCTCCGCGGCACCGGTGAGCGCTTCAACGCAACCATCCCCGCCTGCGATGTCAGCAAAGACCAGATGCAAACGCCTGTACCGAAAAAAGTAGCAGCCCCGGTCGACCTCGATACGGCGCCGCTGTTCTAAGTACCCATCCCGGTCCCTGCATCTGCAGGGCCGGGCAGGGCGCACCTCTCCGATGGCGCTTCCCAACGCCGCACGCTGTTCCTCCAACCTTCTGGATTGGATGAGCACGACGCTCAAGCCTTTTACCCGCCGACTATCGGCAACGCAATGCGCGCTCCATGCGAGCCGCAACTTAAATCTCACCTACAAGTTCCGGCTCACGCCGGTGCATATCATCCTGGAGTAAAACCATGGGCGCAACCGTTGTAACCAGCAAGACCGTCGCTGCTTTCCGCAACCCGAAAAACGGAGACGTCATCTACGTGCTGTTCGAGCAGTCCTACGAAAAAAACTGCTACCCGCACACCCCCTCGTGGGATTGCCGCGCGATCGGCACCTTCGAACAAGTCTTCCGTCGCGTCTTCATGTCGGGCTCATCCTGCGAAGGTGGAAGCCTGCAGGTCCGCGGCGGAAACACGAAACCGGAAACGTACATCAAGGGCTGGCGTATCTGTTTCAGCGAGCCTTTCCAGATGGACGACCTGGAGATCGAATTGAAGCTGGGCGGTACATCGATGTACGACACGATCCCGGATAGCCACGTCGAAATGGCGCTGGCGATGCTGGAGCGGATCGGACGCACCGATATCGCCGAGGCCTTGAAGGTCGGCCCGGTAAAGGTGAGCCTCCACAGTGACATCGACGTCATCATCGGCCTGTACGGCGTTGATACGAACCTGCCAGTCTGGAAGGTGATCAGCGGCCTCCGTGGTCTCGGTTCTGCAGATGCTACGCTGGCGCCACCAGTCCAGAAGCGAGACATTGCCACGCCTTCGGTGGTGGCATATGCCCTCGACAAGGAGAACGTCATCGTCAGCCTCGGCGGCGGCCCGCTCAAACACATGGGCTGGCGCTATAACGCAGTCGGGCAATACATCCTCGATGTCGCGCTTCCGATCGAACTTCAGTCGAGCTTCAGCGCCTACAAACTCATTCGCGAGTTCCGCGATGTCTGCGAAGCAGCTCCCCAACTCCCCGACAGCACGGTAGTCACCGTGACGCCGGCGAAGGCGGAACACAGCTACTACGTTGAGAACGCAAAGAAGCTGGCGGTGAAGCTCGGTCTCTACACATCGGTCGACGATGTGCCTGAGACGTACGAGACGACCGTTGGCCTCGTACGCGAAATGAAAGAGGACTATCTGCTCTCGACCCTCCAAGAAGGACAGGCCTCATGGGCGCTTGCGCCAACTGCCGATGTGGAAGTCCCTCATGGACTTGCCGCACCGGCTGGCCAGGCGCTCCAACAAAGCCTTTTCTAATCCTGCAAACCCGGACGCGCAGATCGCTGCGCGCTCCCTCCCATAAAACCCATGTCCCACACCCTCAACTTCAACTTCGACACCGGCACGTTCTTCGCAGCCCACACCACCACTGGCGGCATCCGCGTCGGCATGAATAGCGTCTGCGCCATTGAGTTCCCGAAAGGGCACGCGATGTTCGCAGAAGCTGACGAGCTGACGCCGGACACCGTCGAGGCGTTCATCGACGCCCAGGTGGAAGCCGGCCGCATCGATATCCGCGTCTTCGCATAAACAAGCACGCACCTTTCGGGGTGCGTTCAACGAACCCATGGAAAAAATCATCAGCGGCCAGAAGTATCGCGTCATCGGCAGTAGCGACTATCCGGTCTGCGACTGCTGCGGCAAAACCAACTTGACGCGTGCGGTTGGCCTGGAAAGCGAAGATGGCGAGGCGATCAACGTCGGCGTCATCTGCGCATCGAAACTGCTGCGCCAGCCTTACATGGGCAAGACCTATCCGGTATCCCCGGAAGCGGTTTTGTCCATCGGCCGGCGCGTCACGCGAGAGCGCGTCACCAGCTATCTCCACGCGCGCTAACTACAACTAGACACCCTAGAAAACCACATGTACAACGAAGCACTCAATGAACTGCCTACTGGGCAGAAAAATGCACACCTCGACGACGACTTCGTGATGCGGGTGGGGATCCCACACAGCAGCGGCCGTCTGGCCGCTCACGCCTTCAACGAAGACTTCAAGTGCATGGTCTCTGCCTCAGCCTTCTGGAACCGGTCCAAGCGCGAATTTCACATGCCAGAGGCAACCGACCTGAGCGAAGTTGACTTCGCCCTGGACTCCGCGGGTTACACCGGCATCCTAAACTTCCGACGCAACGGCCGCCAGGAAGGGATCGCTGGTGTCTTTCCGTGGTCGTTCAGCCAGTACATGGAATTCGCTAATCTGTCGGGTTGCAGCTGGTACAGTCAGGCCGATCTGTGTTGTGAAAAAAATATAGCGAATGATCGACAAGCGATCGAATACCACGTTCGCGCCACGGCAACGCTCCTGGAAGGCATGCTGCAAATTTTGTATGCGTGGCAGAACGAACTAGCCAGGACATGCAACTCGACGGTCGTGGCGAACATGCTGCGCCCGCCGGTGCCGGTCCTACAGGGGCGCGTACTGAGCGACTACATGCTCAGCCTCGATCTACTCAACGAGGTCTGGGGCCGGTGGGAAGGATGGCTGGACAAGCCCGCGCTCATCGGGGTTGGAAGTATGTGCCGCCGCGATTTGCACGATCGAGACGAAGGCCTCTACGCGATTGTCGAAGCCCTCGGCCGCAACTTCCCCAAGGGTTCGCGAGCACACCTCTTCGGCGTCAAGCACCAGGCTTTGAACGAGATCCCGAAAATGGGTTTCGTCGCAAGCTCGGATAGCATGGCGTGGGACTTCGGTTCGCGCGTAAAAGCACACAAGGCCGGAGTCTCCAATTCGATGGAGCGCCGCACGAAAGAAATGAGCGAGTGGATGAGCGCTGCAATGGCTCGCATCTCGGCCAGCGCTCGACTGCCAAGCAGTTTCCTCTACAACTAATGCCGGCGGCCCCTGATTTTCAGGGTGCCGGCTTCCTCTCCAGACAAGACGCCAGCTTTTTCGTGCGCCCGCACCGAACAGCTTCACACCGGTTATCCCCGCCGACCTTCGGCATCGAACCGCAAACCTGCAGTCGTCACCCGACGCTGAACGGCTCATGCAACTAACTTGGAGAAGTCATGACCCAAACCGCAACCCCTGCAAAACCGAAGTTCCACCCGACGCCAGCAATGATCGCGGCCGCGGAAGCCTTGTTCATTGCGATCGCATATGAACAGACCGTGCGCCCTATCGTTGAAGGCTACCAGCGCAAGGTTCTCGCTGAACGTCGCTGGGAAGTCGACCCGGTAATGCAGGTAACCGATGGCGTAGTTGAATACGTCACGGACATCAAGTCAGCCTGGCTGATGAGCAACAGCGACCACGCGCTGTATCACCAGCGCTGCAACGAGGAACGCATCGCGGCCCAGATCAGTTCGGCTATCGACGACAGCCGCTCGCAGGACGACTGCTGCCCGCTCCTGGTGGCCGAGGAAGCCGTGCGCCAAGCACGGTTCTGCCTGTGCGACGCCATGGCCGACATCACGAAGATCGACGGCGCTAGGGCGGTTACGCTGGCCGCCGCGCACCAAGACAGGATCGTCGACCTTTCCTTGCGACTGCTGGCGCCGTTCGTCAAGAACCCACTGGCGCTTCTCAAGGCGTCGTAATTGCAGAGCAGGGGCAGTGTAGTAGCTGCCCTCCCAAACCCACCACAACTTCACCTGGAGCATCACTATGCGCGAACTCAGCGAACAAGAAATCGATCTGGTCGCCGGCGGACCAGTGGCAGCAGCACCTCACGCTGCGCCGCTGGCGCTGATCGACCAAGGCAACCTTTTATCCAGCGCCATCACATCGACCACGCCCGGGCTGTTCCCGGCGATCGGCGGCATGTGCCTGACGAACGATCCATTCGCAATCGCCAAGTAACAACGCGACCCAAGCCCTCATTCCGTTGTCTGGATTGGGGGCTTTTTTTGGTCTGCGAGATGGCTGTAATCGAAGTCGAAAGACAGGCTAGGCAAGAGTCGCAAGAAACGCCATCACATTGACCGGCCGCGGCTTTCGGACGAGGGTGAAGTATTCGGTCAGATCGCCAAATGGTATAGGAGCGCGAACTTCACAAACCGCATAGTCGTCCAACCAGTAGATCGCCACCAGGTCGATATAGACGGGAAGCGCACTAAAAAAGTCGTCCATTCCTTCGATCTCTACCAGAGCTTCTGGCAGAGGGACCACTTCATAGTGCACGACGTATGCGGGATCGAACTGTCCCGAGCTAGAGGGACGCAGGTAATGAATATCCGAATCGAAGACGATGTGCTTCACAGCAGTCATGACTTCGTCGTAAGCAGCGACGTCGTCCTCGAGTTCATTTGCCAGCTCAACGAGTCCAGCTGACCGAAGAAGGCCCACGATCTCGTCACACCACTCATCAAGGTCGATGGAATCGTCAAAGTCTTCATCATCGCCCAAGTCGTGGCCGGCGCCGACTGCTTCGCCAACGGCTGCGAGCGATTCGTTGAAGGGATGGTCGGACCCTGCAAAGACCGATCGAACATCGAAGTCGAGCTTGAGGCTTTGAATGTAGCTCACCAGGTTCTCGACAGCGGTCTGCTTCTCCAGCGCCACCATCGGCGGATCCACCCTCGACGTCCAGTTCGAGAATTGGCCAGGCCGCGCATCGAACACGACCGTGCGAACCTTCTTGAATCGGCGACGGAGATCGGCCAGCGCAGGGATCAGACACTTAGCGCCGAGGCCTTTGGTATCGCCCCCGCGCCGCTCCCAGATCCACACGAAGCACAAGTCACTTTTTTCGATCACGTCTGCTGCGTCGTCATGCTGGGTGATGAACGACTTCACCTGGATGACGTCGGCATCCGCCATGGAATCGGAAGCGATCACCAGGTCGCCCAGCCCGCCCACCAGCTCGCCTCCCTCGCGCTCGAACACATAGATCATGCCGCAGGCGGCCGCGTCTGGCTCGCTGGCGCCGGCCATAGTAAGCGTCGCTTCCCATTCGTAGGCAGTAACATCGCATTCGACTTCCTCGTAACGGGAAACCCTGGTCGTCACGGAATAACCGTCGCAATCGATCACCTTGCTCGGCAGCTTTCGGCCCTGGCCGCTACTAGCGTTCGGGCCCCACATCGCGAACTTTCCGGCGATCGGCATCGTGATGAAGAACGACAGAAGTGGGCGGCTGGCGAATTCGACTTCAGCCGATGCGAGAAGGGCCGCTGCAACGAGCCTTAATTGTTCCGGCTGCTCCATTGCGGCCACCCATTCCCGCCAATTTGCAGCGTGGACTTCGCTCAACGCCGCCTCGCCCGACGAACCTCGTGAATGAGCAGCCGCGACCTGCAAGATCAGGCCCAGCGCCACCGGGAAGCAGAAGGTGTCGCGGAACACGGTTGCCACTTCGACCTGATTGCCGTTGATCTGGACTGGCTTGTGCAGAAAGTCTCCGAACGTCGTGGTCAGGTCGGTCAAGTCCGGAAACCGCGCCCGGTCACCCAGGCCGAAATCGCGAAACATGATGTTGCCGGCAGTAAGAAACTCAATGAAGTCGTGCACCGATCCTGGACTTGAGCCATCGAGCCCAAGCTCCCTAAAATCGTCCGCTTTCAGTCGCTCTACAAATGCGTCGCGTACGAGCGAAATGGAGTCGTTCATGGTTTATTTCCTGTCGGTCTACTGCGCGAATTCGGCCTGGCGTTCAGATGCGGTCGTTAGCGATCTGTACGGCGCACTCCCGTGCGCCGAATTCCTGGGCTGCGTAATCATCAACGATATCACGCTCGTCTGCGTTTAAGGTGACCGAGTGGCCCAGATCATCGAGATGACGTTGGACTTCGGTAAAGTAGCTGCTCGATGCGTTGTTCATATTTTCTCCAATTGGACAATAGACCTTCCTCCGCCACGGACTGCGACAGACAGGATATTCCTCGGACAGCGTAACAGGCGTTCTGCACCGCGCAAGCTGACTATGCGAGCGTCGCAACGATAACTGCAAACCGCACTGGCGGCCGCAAAAGTTGCCACTTTGCATGCTACGATACGGCGATAGGGCGCCTTTACTGACATCACGGTCCAGGAACGGTCGCGAGCGTGACCGGGACACCGGAACGTCCAGGCGCGTATATCCTGAACTGCCGTGCTGGCAAGCACGTCGAGCGACGTGTCTTGCGCGTCGCGGCAAACAACTAAGGGGACGAGATGGCATATCTAATCGTGGCCGCGATGATGGCAGCAATCTACCTCGGCTACCCGCCCGTTACGGTAACCGTGGCCGGTGCGGTCGCGATAATCGCTCTCACGTACATGGTATCGCGTCATCCGGCGCTACTTCGCCTGGGTGCATCGTTCGTCGGCTACACGCTCACGCACTTTCTTCTAAAGCAGCTCGACGCCGATGTGCTTGCAGCGGCATCTGACCTCGAGAGGGCGGTGATGAAATTCGGGGCGTCCGACAAGGTGATGATGATGGTGGCCTTCATAGTCATGGTTATCGCTTTTGGGGTCGGCATGTTCGCGACTCGCAAGGAGGACTCGCTGAAAGAATTCGTCAAGAAACATCGCGAGCAGCAGCGATGATCGACCTGGCCAAACGTGAGGAAGTGCGCTCGGCGAGGAATTTGTTGACCGTAGCCGTGCTGGACAAACTGGTACTTGAATGCCTTGGGGTGGTACCGGTGCTATGCATTGTCGGCAAGGCTAGGTCGGGCAAGACCTGGGCCGCCGAGGACTGGTTCGCCATCCGAAAGGACGACAACGACCTCGCGGGGTATCTGGATTGTCAGGGAAGCGGATTTGGCGGGCCGGGTTCACTGAAAGTCGGCGGCGTCTTGCGCGCCCTGCGCAGCGATGACTACCCCAAATTCGCGCTGGATGGCGTTGACATCGTTGTCGTCGATGAGGGGCAGTTCAGGCCGGGGCTGGTGAACAAACTGATCGAAAACACGGCGCCCGAAGCTGGTACAGCCGCACACCGCCTTGTCGTTTTGCTGGTGCAGAACCAGGAGCACGTCGCTCTTTTTGATTTCGGCAAGAAGCAGTTCATGACCTACAACACTGCCGGGGTACCGATTTAAGGGCGAAGCCAGCACTATGGACTCGATACGAAATAAGGGTAATTGCTTTGAAGCAAAGTCAGCATCCAGGATTTGACGGAAGTCGCAACCGCATTAATGACGCCTATTACACGCCCAAAGCCTTTCGGCGCGGGGAGCCAGGCCGAGCGCAAATTTCGAGGCCTTCACAAAAAAGTCGATGGCTGGCCGGAACCGTGATCGCGATCGTGGGCTTCGGTGCCGGATACTACTTTGCGACTCAGCGTCCACTTATCAGCCAGATCGATGAGATCGCTGGCGCTCGGAGTAGCCGACCGGTGAACATGCCTACGACTGGCGTGATAGCCATGCTCCAGACTCCCCCAGGTACAGTAGTTGCGCCTTTAAAATTGAACGGGTCGTCTGATACGGATTGCCTGTTTGAGCTGCGTCCTTTGGAGGGGAGTAGCGCCTCGTTGTTGCGCGCCTTCGTGCGGAGCCGTGAAGTCCTCGAAACCGGCATTCCCTTAGGCAAGTACACAGGCACGATTAAGTGCGGCTCGTCATGGTATGGCCCCGCAGAATTTGGGCCGCACGCATCGCTGGACAGGATCACCGCGCCGCTCGAGTTTACCCGTGCTGCGAATGGACAGCTTCAGGGGATGGTAATCGACCTGACACGCCGGGTCGGTGGGAACCTCCCCACCATCCGTTTCTGATGATCCGCGCTGCCTTGCACTTACTAACGCAGATCGACCGGCATTTTGCGCAGCAGGGTCGTGCACAACGAGTAATAGCCATCTTCTAAGCGCGGCGCATGATCGCGCATCCATTCTGCCGCCACTTCGCTCTGTAGAGCACGCTCGACCAGCTTGAGGCTTGCCGGGCCGCTACTCACGATCGATAGATTATGGTTCAGGGGCAACACGCCGGCCGGGAGCCGCACGGCCTTTGGAGTCTTCGCGATCCTGGGTACCAGCAATGAAGGCTGCGACAGGTCGAAATTATGGAAGCGCTCTGGCGGTGCCCATTTGCCTGACTGCAGGATGCGAAACCCTCTCTTCGACATTCGATGCATCTGGCTTTGCAGATGCTCCACGATCGCATCGCATGGCCGTTCCTTCGGCATGGTCCGGATTGCGAAGCGCCGTGGTACGCCCAAGACGGAGTCCCGGACATCGTCGGTGTCCACTGCCGGCACAAGGAACTGGTGAGGAATTCCGCTGGCGCGCACCTGGTCCTCCGTAAGAGTCCAGATGCCTTGGGCATCAAGCCATGGGGCGATGGTCACTTTCGCTATGGAGTCGAGGGTAGGGTACGCTTCATACTTGGCCGGGTCGATACCAGGGTAGATTGCAGCTTTCGTGATCGGCTGGCCGGTCGCCCCAAGGACGCACAGCACAGGATGGACCCGCGCCGGCGTTCCAGCACGCCGCTGCTTCGGCCTGTAGAAAACCGATTCTGCCTCCAATCGCTCTATGTGCTCGATGGCCAGGCGCGAGCCCAACGCTTCGCGTAGCGCCGCGGCTCCTGCATTGCCAAGCCATCGGTCGCTCACAATGAAGCCCATCTGGCCACCCGGCCGCAGCACCTTCGAGCAGCGGTCCAGAAAGCTGAACATCAGGTCGGGGAATGCGTACTTGGGCACGACCTGGCTGTATTCGTGGCGTAGCAAGGCGGGGACCGAAACCATGCGAAGGTAAGGGGGGTTCCCGATCACGGCGTCCAGGCATGGTGCGCTTGGCCCTTCTGTGAGGAAGTCCTGATTCAAGACGATCTTGCTCGCGATGTCTCGTGCCTGCGCAGCGGATCGGCCAAACGAGATTAGAACGGCCGCCACGCGCGTGCGCGCTTGCGCAGCAGCGACCGGGTGGATCTCCCAGCCTCGGATCAACGTAGGCAGCTTGTCGTCGTCCACGCTGCGGGTGCTGAGCAGCTTGCTCAAGGCGCGGACCAGGAACTGGCCATCGCCGGCGCTGCAGTCGGCCAAGCTCGCATCGCCGTTTGGCCATTTGATTCGCGCGAGCAGCTGGTCGACGGCCGGCTCGGACGTATAGATTGCGGTGGCCGCGTGCAGCTCGTCGATGGCCTGGGCGCGCAGGGCGTCTGCCGAATCGTCAGCGAAGAGGGAATGCGTGGTGTTCTGCATTGGACTGTCTTTTCTGTTTTGAGCCAGACCCACCGGGTAGCCGGATCACAACCGGCTTTAGCTCATCAACAGCTATCCTCGCACCCGAACACCGAAGTGCAAGTTAGTTTTCCACGATAGCCCGCACATCGAGGGCGTCCGAACGCATGCCTTGCAAGCTAAGCGAGCAGCCGCTTTGTGGGAGGCTGCAACGGACAAGAGGCGACGTTGGCGCTGGCGAGAATAGCCAGAAACGTGTTCGGTGAGATTCCGTGCCGCTGGGCCAGGGTGCGCGCCGCGTCATCGGGCTGGCCATTGCTGCTATGCTCTGCGCGCAAGCGCTTAAACAGCTCCATAAGGATGCCGGTAGTGAGGTTGGCGCCGACGAGACCGTCTGCCTCAATCAGGTGTTGAAGCGAGCAAGCCAAGACACGAGGGGCCCAGAACCATCCACCGACCCCGGCGACTTCGGCCTCAAGCCAGGGCGCTACATCGCGGATGACTTGAAAGTACGGCCCGCCTTTGTGGCGCACGAATCCGGACTTCTCGAGGAATTTGAAGTACGTCCAAAGTGCGACCTTCGGGGATGCTTCGAATGCGGGGGTGATGTCGTACCTATTGGCCATCCAAGACAGAATGGTCTCCAGCGAGACATCCCGCCGGCCGTGGGCAAATACCCACTTGCGGAACACGTCCGACTGCCAAACATCACGGGATACTCCAAAGGATGCATGCCCCCGAACGTCGACGTCGACTAGCGCCGGTGTCGGCCCATCAGGCAGCCTGAGCTTTGCCTTCAAATAGGCCCGTTTGGCCTGGTCGTCGGCCGCCCGAAATGCTCGGTTTGCTTGCTGCAGGCGCTGTTCGCTCCTTATCCGCTCCCGCTGGAGTCGATTGCGTCCCATCCGGTCGATCGGCGCCGAGCGCACTTGTGCTGCGTATGTTCGCGCAACCTGGGCGTCATCAGCGGCCTTCTGTCTTTCGGCTGCCTCGAGGATCCGCCGCAGCTTCTCTGCGAGGCTCACCCGTAGTTTGTCCATGCCCGGGTATGAAAGCCAGCGCACCCGTTCCGGAGAAGCCGTGACAGCAATGCGCAGCTGCTCCAGCGACGTGAAAGCATGTACGTCGTCGAGGCAGATTTCGTAGGACATCCATGAACGTGCTTCCAGATCCTGGACTTTGAGAGTGTCCACTGCATGCCGTACAAACACCTCGATCCAGTGCTTTGTTCCCGATTCGCTGGTCCCAACGGCATCGGCTCGCCGATTTTCTTGAGCGGCCTCGAGGTCAACCGCTGTGTATTGCACATGCTGAGCCTTGGCCAGCACCGCGGTGACCGAGCGCTCCCGGCCGAACGCATCGGTTGCCGACAAGGTGACATGAACCGCCGGCAGGCGGATATTTCGCTCTGTTGCAAGAATCTGCTTCGCCATCAGGTGCACAGCAGTTTCGGCGCCCGTGGCGCACGCTCTGCCGTCGTGGGCGAAGTGCCAGACGTTTTGGTCACCCTTTCTCGCCTGCAGAGGTGAGCCGCAGCCAGGGCACACGCAATCGCACGCCCGGCCGGATTGCACCTCAGCAGGGCCGACCATCTGGCCATCCTTGAGGCCGAACGGTACGCGAAGGCTCGGTGTGCTTACGGAAGCATGCATTTTGCGCGGCGCCTGCAGTTGAAATTATCGAAAGTGTACTATGAGGGGGTGGTCTCCCGGACACACTCCCTCCGTTGCGCGCTCGCAACTAAGCGACGCCTTGCCCTATCGGCTCCGTTGTTATACTGTACATTTATACAGTACACTAGCGCGCCCATGCCACACGACAACAAACCTGCTCCGGAGGATCTACACCCCTCCCTTTGGCGAGCTTCCCAGCTTGCCCGCTCGAGCACGCGGGTAGTGGACACCGGCCATCCTGTGCTCGGTCATCAACTTCCTGGTGGAGGGTGGCCAACAGCGTCTATGGTCGAGCTGTTGTGCGCGCAAAATGGAGGCGGTGAGCTTCGATTGCTCGCTCCAGTGCTCGCCGCGGCTGGTCAGCGCCGCGTCTTCATGATCCAGCCGCCACACACGCCGAACGCGCTGGCGCTTGCAGCGATGGGGCTCAACCCCTCGCAGATCGTATGGGTGCAGCCTGAGCGCACTGGCGACGCCCTGTGGGCGGCTGAGCAAACGCTCAAGGCCGCCGGCGCTGCCGTGGTCATGCTTTGGGCGACACACGCCCGTAGCGACAGCCTAAGGCGCCTCAATTTGGCTGCGGCTGAGACCGCTGGCCTTTTCTTTTTATTCCGGCCCTTGGCTGCCGCGCAGGACCCATCACCATCGCCCCTCCGATTGGCCATACGGCCAGCCGCAAACGGCATTTCGGTCGAGTTCCTCAAGCGCAAGGGGCCAGTTAAAGAAGCAGGCATATTTTTGCCGCTATCGCCATTGTTCAATCAACGTCATGCGTCTGTGGATCGGCATTCACCTGCCCCAATTACAGATCGAGGTCTTCGAGCCTTGGTCGAGTGACAGGGTAAGCGTCGTGCTGGAGCACGAAAAGGTTACCTCAATGTCGACCGCCGCACGCGCAGCAGGGGTGAGACCTGGCATGCGCCGCGGCGGCGTTCTCATGCTTGAGCCCGACGCGCGGATCCACGAACGTTCGGCCACGATGGAAGAGGCGGCGCTACTGGCGACAGCGATGGCGCTGCTGCACTACACGCCGCAGGTAGCGCAGGCAGAAGAATCGGTCATTCTCCTGGATGTCGGGGCGTCGCTTACGCTTTTCGGGGGGCCACGCGCCATCTGCAGGCGCGTGCGCGCCGACTTGCGAGCACTCGGGCTCACTGGACGACTTAGCTGCGCACCGACTGCGCGGGGTGCGTGGATGCTGGCCAGGGCGGGCGGAAAGCGAGTCCTTCGGCAGGACACAATGACCCGAAGTCTCGACGCCTTGCCCGCCCTCGTCGTGCCGGCGGCACGCCCATATTCAGGCTGGCTTGAGGGAATCGGATGCCAGACGGTAGCCGAGCTGCGTCGCTTACCGCGGCCCGGACTGCAGCGCCGCTGCGGCAGGCAGCTGCTCGACACCCTCGACAGCGCGTGGGGCACAGCGCCAGAAGTCTTCGAGTGGGTTGAGGCGCCGGAAAAGTTTGAAGCCAAGATCGAACTATTCGATCGGATCGAGAACGCCGAACTGCTGCTGGCCGGCGCTCAACGGCTGATCCTCCAGCTTGTCGGATGGCTCGCGGCGAAGTTGCTTGCAGTCGAGCGCATCACGCTTTTTCTCGAGCATGAAAGAGGTCGGGATCGCAAGCCACCTACGGCCCTGGAGATCGTGCTGGCAGCCCCGGTGTGGGATGGAGATCATATTGTCCGACTCCTGAAAGAACGGCTCGCGAAGACGGAACTGGAAAACTTCGTCATAGGGCTGGCGCTAGAAGCCGTTCAGGTGCGGCCACTGGAGCCGCCGTCCAATGACCTGTTCCCAGAGCCCGGTGGAAGCCAGGAAGACCAGCTGCGCGTCATGGAGCTTCTCGTGAGCCGCCTGGGCGCCGACCGCGTACGGCAATCCAAGCCGGTAGCCGACTATCGTCCCGAAGTGGCAAATGCCTGGGTCTCGGTACAAGACACCGTGCGAGAAGCCGCAATCGCCTCGCAGCTGCCTCCAGCCGTCGATGGCATCCTGCGCCCGACCTGGTTGCTGGCAAAGCCCATCGCCCTGTTGATGCGGAATCACCGTCCCTGGTACAGCTCGCCGCTGCGGATCGTTTCGGGGCCTGAGCGGATTGAAGCAGGGTGGTGGAGCGACGGCGCGTCGCGGGATTACTACGTCGCCCAAGGGGAGGGCGACTCAGCGCTCTATTGGATTTTCAGGGAGCGTATTGGCGGCGCTGCCGATGCCGATCCACGTTATTTCCTACATGGCCTGTTCGGGTAATGGGAGATTCAGTTTCTTTGCTATTCGAAGACGGAGGTCGACCGCTGGCCCGGCATAGGCTCGCGTTCCCCCAGCGCGAATATACGGGCGCGTTCTCCTTCGAAGAAGTGCCGAGCAGCGAATTCAAGCGAACCGTAGCCACAGCGCGGCTTCAGGCCCCGAATGGCGAGGACGTCGTTCCGCCGCTTTATGAGGCCAAGCTTCTTTGGTTCAAGGACGGCGAGGCGCGGATAAGTGGACTGGAGGTTGATTCGATCACGCGCAGAAGAACAGCACAGTGCTGGAATGTAAAGCTGGCCGGATACCCGCTCGGACTAAAACAATAATCTTCCGAAAAAATCCGGGAAATGTCCCACCTCCACTGGCAATCTATAAACCTAAGATGCTATATTCGATACCGTATTGAGGTGCAACAATAACCACCTCGAATTATAACCAACAACGAATGGATCGTTTATGTTCACATCGAGTTCTCAATACCGCCAACTGGGGATGGCAACACTGCTTCTGACACCCCTCGCAATTTTTGCATGGACGGGAGCTTACCGCCTTGTTACTCCCTGGCTCCTACTTATTGCAGTGTACTTCCTATTCAATCCGGCTTTGCTAGTGCCGCCTGGCGTCGTCGCAACGTGGAACGCGAAAACCGGGGTTAAGCTGCTTCTTTTGCTAGCAACTGCCCTGACCTATAGCTTCATGGTCACATGCTATGCGTGGTATGTAGGGAAAGAATCTGGAGTTTTTGACGGCCCCGACGATTGGATGTTTTACATCATCGCGCTTACCTTTCATCCAATGGCCATGCTGGCAATGATTGGGATTGTCACCCGCATATTCATCGAACGAGATGATGCTTTAGGCGAAATATTCTTCACCGGTGTGGCAGCTCTTCTTATTTGGGGAATTAAACACTTTTACCCAGCTTGGATCTTTAGCGAGGCAATCAGTAATTTTGCAGAGAAGGCGAGTCTGCTCGCTACGGGCTTTGGATTATTAAGCGTCGCCGCTTATTTCGTATTCAATCGGTCGCCGCACGGATCACCATGACGGCGTATTCATGAAGTGAGCCAGCGTGGACGTCCGGCAAAAATTCTCCGCGACATCACTATGCTGGTATGCTTCTGGCTATGGCGTTCATATTTAAGAACGTCGGAACATTAAGGATTAGAAATTGATGATTGATCTTAGCAAACTGTCAGTCGCTGAATTGCGCGGTCTTCACTCGCAAATTACCGAACAGATTAACACACGCGAAAAGGACGAGATCGCGAAAGTCCAGCAACAGATCGTGGCCCTGGCCCAAAGCGTTGGCATGACCGTCGAACAGGTCATGGGCTTCAAGGGGACGAAGGACAAGAAGCCGGTGGCCGTGCGCTACCAACACCCGGACGACAGCTCGAAGCAGTGGACTGGCCGCGGCCATCAGCCGAAGTGGGTCAAGGAATTTGTCGAAGGCGGCAGGTCGCTGGAAGAACTGCTGGTACCGTAAGCACCCCTAACCCCGCGCAGCACGAACCCACCACGCGCTGCGCCCACCCAAGGAACAGTGTCATGAGCTCGATCAGCCCCTATGACGAAGCACTGCTAATCATCAAGCAGCACCCTGGAACGAGCGGCGCCGCCGGCCTGGCCAAGCTCGTGCTCTCGCTCTATAACGCGACCTGCGGCTACGCATTCAGGGAATGCGTCGATAGCCTCGATGACCGCCTCACGGCCCTGTCGCTGCGCTTGGTGCAGCACTACGCTGCACATGGCGAAACGGAAGACCTGCAGGCGGCCGGCAAGATCCTCGCGGACGACCTGTACCCGGGCCTGTGGGAGATGGGCGTAGCCATGAGCCAAGCTCGCGAAACCACACGGCGCCGGTGGAAGGAAGAAGAAGCGGCTCGCGAGGCAGCAGAAATCGCGGAAGCAGAAAAAGCCTTCATGTCCGACGCCAAGCGTCGAGCCATCCCGGCTGCTGTAGCCGAGGCAATGATCGAGTTCGAAGATGGCAAGCTCGACTCGTCCTACTACTCCTACGGTGACTGGCGCCGAAAAACCATTTCCCGGGACCAGGTGAGCGCGTCGATCCGCGAGCACGGTACCGGTTTCGTGAATTGGAACCCCGAATCGAGCTGCATGCTTGGTATCATTCTGGAAGGGCGCCTGCACTACGTGTATGCGGACTATGACCTTCGCGAGCAGTATCTCGCGTCCTTGAATCCACCAGTGGACGAGAGCTAGAAAGCCGAAAGCATGCGTGATGTAGCAAAAGATGCCTACGACAAAACAGCAGTAGGAGCAGTCAGCTGGATGCGACCAGATACCGCGGCCGGGGAGACAATCGAGGGCTTCCAGGCCGTGGCGCTGGCTGCCGATGCCATGCAAACCGATGGACTTATCCTGATCCGGGCGGTGCATAAAGAGTCCACTTCTGGCCGGCACCTGGTTGACGCGATTCAGTTCATGAGGATGCGGTAAGCCACCAGCCGCACCCAACAGCAGCGCCAGGCCGTGAAACTTGCAATGTGGAATCATTCGTGTAGAATTCCTCACCGTCGCCCTGCGGCATAGTTGTTCCCCTTCTCCCGTTTCTCAATCACGCATTGAGAAGCCCATCGCTTAAAATTTTCATTCGCCGCACAGCGGTAATGACTGGCCACCTGGCCGGTCGCCTTGAAGACCCTGCACGACCACGCTACCGTGGCCGCCCGTTCAATCGTATCGAGTGCCTATGTTAGGCCGCCGCATCCCGGCAGGCTGCGTAAGGCACGTTCGCCCAACTAACTTTTCTACACCTTCGGGATTGCACCCGAGGGCTGCGATCCCGTTCAACAAAGGATCGCAGATGAAACTTTCAGCATCAAAAATTAAAGAGATGACCGGGTGTAAAACCCGGGCGCTTGGCGAATCGGCCTTGTACTCGCGCCTTGAGACCCAGCACTGGTTCCGAGGCGACCGGGTATACCGCCCGGCCGGATTCGACAGGCGCAAGAACCTCGTCCACTTCACGTCCACCTGGGCTGTTGAAGGCGGCGGGGTAGGGCATAGCCGCGTCGGCATGCCGTTGAAGCTGGCGCTGGAATGCGCCGGCGACCTTGCACAAGCAGTCGTGCTCCATTAACCCGAGGTTCCACAATGACTACACACCTGTCCCCAGCCGTCCGCCTTTCAACCAAGTTGCGTGCTGCGCATCCCGCCATGTCCTTCGATGTTGTGGGCAAGGCCGACACCGCATTCGCTGACGATCCAACCTATAACGAGGAACTGATTGGTGTGTTGACGCAAGACATGCTGATTATCGACCCGTACATTTCCTCCTGCGGCCGTTTCGCAGTTTCGCCGGAAGAGGCGTACGGCATTCCAGCCGAGGTGGCAGCGGCCATCCGAACCCACAACGTCATCGGCGCGTAACTGCGCGGCTGACAACCTAAATCCAATCGGGCGCAGGCGCCCACTCAAGGAGGTTAACTTGAACAAATTGTTTGCGGCCGGCGCACTGGCACTGGCCTTCGTATCAGGCACTGCGCAAGCAGAGCAGCACCGCGTTGTGGCCGTCAGCGATGGCGATACAATCCGGGTGCTGAGCAGCGACAGGCAACAGATTAAATGCAGGTTGCATGGGATCGACGCCCCGGAATCTCATCAGGCATACGGCCAGGTGTCGAAGACGAGCCTGTCCGATATGGTGTTCGGGAAGAACGTGACCGTCGAGATCCTCGATCAAGACCAGTATGGGCGATCTGTCTGCCGCATCATCCTGAACGGCGTCGACGTCAACAAGGTGCAGCTGCAACGAGGCCTCGCATGGCATTACAGCCGATACAGCAAGGACGCATCGTATGCCCAGGCGGAACGCACCGCCAGACAGCGGCGGCCCCCTGTGCCAATATAACTTGAGACACCTACCCGATTAATTTAGAGTACAACGGTAGGTCCCCAACATGCACAGCCGAAAGCATCAAATCAGCAATCCTGTCGAACCCAGCAGTCCAGCCACGCCA